>DATIMM010000066.1:0-13100 GCA_035475295.1 Bryobacteraceae bacterium | reverse complement strand
ATGTATCCCCTTGGACTATTGGTCCGTGAGTACGTACTACCGGGACCGACGGGTTGCGCCGTTTCATGTAGAATGAAGAAAGTTTAAGCCCGCACAACGCTTCGGAAGGCCGCCGAAGTCCGACACGAAACGTTAACTTTTGCTACTGTCAAACGTGGAGGTAAAAGGATTTTAATGCTGAAGGTCTGGACTAGAGAGATCTTGCAGGAGTTTGTCCGTACCAAGCTGGATGGGTATAGACTCATTGTCGTTTCGAATCGCGAGCCGTATCAGCATCGCCTCCACGAAGGAAAGATAACGTATTCCGAGCCTGCGGGCGGCGTGACCGCCGCATTGGATCCGGTGATGCGCGCTTGTGGGGGACTGTGGATCGCACACGGAAGCGGTGATGCGGACCGGCAGGTGGTAGACCGTCGCGACCATGTGGCGGTGCCGCCCGATAATCCTGAATATAGTCTTCGTCGCATTTGGCTTTCGAAAGAAGAAGAGGCTGGTTACTATGGCGGACTGTCGAACCAAGGGTTGTGGCCTCTCTGCCATGTCGCGTTCACGCGGCCCAACTTCGATCCCGATCATTGGGAGATGTACCGCCGTATCAACCAGCGCTTTGCGGATGCGGTAGTGGAAGAAGCTAACGGCGATCCTACCTTCGTATTCATTCAGGACTACCACTTTGCGCTGCTTCCCCGGATGCTCCGGAACTCAAACGCTAATTTAGTGGTCGCCCAGTTCTGGCACATACCGTGGCCCAACGCCGAGGTGTTTCGCGCTTTCCCATGGCGCGAAGAAATTCTGGACGGCCTTCTTGGCAACGATCTGCTCGGCTTTCATCTGCCGAATCACTGCCAGAATTTTCTCGATACAGTTGATCGCTCGCTTGAAGCCCGAATCGATTTCGCCAACTTCGAAGCTGTTCTCCGGGGACATGCTACATCGGTGAAACCGTTTCCTATTGGTATCGATTTCGATGATCACGTCGAAATTGCAGAGTCCGATGAGGTGACCAGGCAGATGAAACGTTGGCACAAAGAGCTACAACTCGATGGCAAATTGCTCGGCGTCGGTATTGACCGCCTCGATTATACGAAGGGCATCCCAGAACGTCTCAGTGCGCTGCACCGCCTTCTGCTCGAAAATCCGGGTTACCGGGAGAAGTTAGTGTTCGTGCAGATTGCCGTTCCGTCCCGCTCCAGCCTTCCCGCCTATCAACAGATTGAAGAAGAAGTCGAATCGCTCACGGCACAAATCAATCTGAGATGGAGCACCGAAAGCTGGAAACCGATTACTCTGCTGCGGGAGAACTACGCGGTCGCAGAGATGATCGCCCTGCACCGGCTGGCAAACTTCTGTGTAGTTACCTCGCTGCACGATGGCATGAATCTGGTGGCGAAAGAGTTTGCGGCCAGCCGCGTCGATGAGGACGGAGTGCTGGTTTTAAGTAGCTTCGCCGGTGCGGCCAAGGAACTGAAGGATGCACTTCTGGTAAATCCGTTCGCGGTTGAGGAGATATCCGCCGCTTACCGCAAAGCGCTGGAGATGCCGCCTGACGAACGGCGGCGCCGCATGCGGAAGATGCGTGAAAACGTGGAACAGAACAATGTATACCGCTGGGCAGGAACCTTCCTGTCTGAGCAAGTGGAGATCGATTTTCCGGACCGGCACGATCAATACCCCGAGTTTGATCCACACACGGCTACATACAACACTCGGGCTCTAGGAGTTGCAGTATGACCAACACCGCTACCGCTAGTGCAGTGAACGGCGCAGGCCAGCCCATACCGATTCTCGATCACCTGGCTGACATTGAAAAACGAATTACCGGTGCCTCGCATCTTGCTCTTTTTCTTGATTTCGATGGGACGCTCTCGCCGATTGTACCTACCCCCCAAGAAGCGGCATTAGATGGCGGAGTTCGTCCCATTCTCGAAGAGCTCGCACGAAGAAATGACATCAGTATCGCTATTATCAGCGGGCGCTCCATGACTGACGTTCGCGAGCGTGTCGGTTTGAGCGGCGTGGTGTATGCAGGCAACCATGGTCTTGAAGCCGAGAACGACACCATCAGCTATCGCAACCCCGAGGCCGAGGCCGTGCGCCGCGAGTTGAAGTGTACACTACTGCAGCTTAGGCTCGCATTGAGCGAAACCGACGGATTAGAGATTGAGGATAAGGGCCTTACTCTGGCTGTTCACTTCCGCCGGGTTACCGAACATCTTCACGATTGGGTTCGGAGCATCACGCTTAGCACTGTGGGCCGCTCCCGGTCCTTTACGTGTCGCGAAGGCAAGATGGTGATCGATATCAAGCCGCGGATCGAATGGCACAAAGGTTACGCCGTTCAATGGATTCTCAAGGAGATCATGCCGTCCGGAGCGCTTCCGATTTACCTCGGAGACGACGTCACGGATGAAGACGCCTTTGCCTCAATACGTGAAGGGATTACCATCAAGGTCGGGGGCTCTGTCGAAACGGGGGCGCACTACAAGTTGCCTGATGTTCCTTCGGTAGGCCAATTTCTGAACTGGTTAAATCACGCGAAACCGCATGAATCACTCGCAACTGCTTAGCGGGCTGGAAGATGATCCACTTTGGTACAAAGACGCAATCATTTATGAAGCCCACGTCCGTGCTTTTTTTGACAAGAACTCCGACGGCATGGGCGATTTTCGCGGCCTGGCCGAAAAGCTCGACTATCTTGAAGATTTAGGTGTTACCACCATCTGGCTTCTGCCATTTTTCCCGTCGCCCTGGAAGGATGATGGATACGATATCGCTGATTTCCGGAATGTGCATCCCGCTTACGGGACGCTCAGGGACTTCCAGCACTTCCTGCGCGAGGCCCATCGCCGCGGGCTCCGCGTCCTCACAGAGTTAGTCGTCAATCACACCTCTGACCAGCACGACTGGTTTCAGCGTTCGCGCCGGGCGCCGGCTGGCTCCCGGTGGAGGGACTTCTATGTCTGGAGCGACACGCCCGACAAGTACTCGGACACCCGCATTATCTTCAAAGACTTCGAGCCTTCCAACTGGAGCTGGGATCCGGTGGCGAAGGCGTATTACTGGCACCGTTTCTACTCGCACCAGCCAGATCTGAATTTCGACAATCCATTAGTGCGCCGCGCCGTGATGCGCACGCTCGATTTCTGGGCTGACATGGGTGTTGACGGCTTCCGGCTTGACGCTATTCCGTACCTCTATGAGCGGGAAGGAACCAACTGCGAAAACCTGCCGGAAACGCATTCCTTCCTGAAGGAACTACGACAGCACCTGGACGATAATTATCCGAACATTATGCTTCTTGCGGAAGCAAACATGTGGCCGGAAGACGCCGTGGCCTACTTCGGCCAGGGCGATGAATGCCACATGTCGTTTCACTTTCCGCTAATGCCGCGGCTCTTTATGGCTCTTCGGCTCGAGGAGCGCCTGCCCATCGTGGAAATTCTTCGCCGCACGCCGGCCATTCCAGAGACTTGCCAATGGGCCATGTTCCTGCGCAACCACGACGAGCTTACGCTCGAAATGGTCACCGACGAAGAGCGCGACTACATGTATCGCGTTTATGCTGCCGATCAGCGTGCGCGTATCAACCTAGGGATTCGCCGGCGTCTGGCTCCGCTGCTTGGAAACGACCGGCCGCGCATTGAGGTGATGAACGCACTTCTGTTCTCCATGCCCGGCACTCCTGTCATCTACTACGGCGACGAGATCGGCATGGGGGACAACGTGTACCTTGGCGACCGCAACGGCGTCCGTACGCCCATGCAGTGGAGCCCGGATCGCAACGCCGGTTTCTCTGCCGCCAATCCGCAGAAACTCTACTTGCCAGTCACGATCGATCCTGCGTATCACTACGAATCCATCAACGTCGAGGCCCAGCAGGAAAATCCTCATTCGCTACTAAGCTGGATGAAACGCCTGATTGCGCTTCGGAAACAGTACAAGGCCTTTGGGCGCGGTACGCTGGAATTCCTTTCGCCGTCCAATCAACGCGTCCTTGCTTTCTTTCGGCGGTATGAGCAGGAAGTGATTCTCGTTGTGGCGAATCTTTCGCGTTTTGCGCAGCCCGTGGAACTCGACTTACACCGGTACAAGGGGTATACGCCGGTGGAAATGTTTGGTCGAACGGATTTTCCGGTCGTGGGCGATGGCTACTACCCTGTGACGCTTGGCCCGAATTCATTTTATTGGTTTACCCTCGAACAGCGAACAGTTCCTGTTTCCGTAACGGCTCCCGCGGTGGAATCCGGACGGCTCGATATCCCGGTCGTTTCCACTCCGACGCTGGCAGGAATCTGGGACCCGAATGTACGCCCGAACGTGGCGGCTGTTCTGCCAAAGTACATCTATTCCCGCCGCTGGTTCAAAAGCAAAGACCGTCGGTTCCGCTCAGTCCAGATCGTTGATGTTATTCCTGTGAACGCAGACCGGCATGTGCTTCTCCTGGTCCGTTTGGAATTCACGGCCGGCGATCCGGAAACTTATCTGCTTCCTGTCGGTTCTGCTCGCGGCGACGAAGCGCAGATCCTCAGCGCCGAACACTCCGACTGGCTGATTGCAGAAGTCCGTGCCTCCGATGGTAGTCGTAAGTTTCTGTACGATGCCACCAGCAGCGATGAGTTCTGCAGCGCACTGCTCGATGCGTTCGCCCGCCGCAAGCGGCTGCCGGGGGAAACTGGCGTCCTGACCGGGCAGCGTAATCGTGTTTTCCGGCGTATCTGGGGCAGCAGCCATCCTAATTTGGAACCTGTGCTGGAACAGTCTTCGGAGGTCGATACGTCCATCCGCTTCGGCGATCGCTTCATGCTCAAGTTGCTCCGTCATATTCAGACCGGCGTCAATCCAGGAGTGGAGATGGGACGGGTTCTCACCGAGCAGTACTCGTTTGCGAATGTAGCGCCGTTTACGGGAGCACTTGAGTACCGCAACGCCAACTCCGGAACGGAAGCAACGCTTGGTATTCTCCACGGCTATGTTCCGAATGAGGGTGATGCGTGGCAGTTCACGCGTACCCACCTTAATGGCTTTCTGGAACGCATGCAGGCATCAGGTCATTCCCGGGCAGAGGTGGAGAAGTCGGCGCCCGTAAACTTTTACGACCTCGGTTTCGTGGTGTCAGAGCCGCCCGAACTTGCCAAGGAACTCATTAATTCCTATCTCTCCTTTGCGGAGAACGCCGGAAGGCGCATAGCGGCCATGCACGCGATCCTGGCTCGTCCCAATGCCGATCCAGCATTCACGCCGGAGCCGTTCACCGACTTCTACCGTCAGAGTCTGTATCACAGTTACATCGGGCTAACGGACCGGCGCTTTGAATTCCTGCGCCAGCGTTACGGGGACATGGCGCCCGATGTCCGCCTGATGGCCACGAAGGTGCTGGAACAAGAGGACGCGATCGCAGCTCGTTTTCACAAGCTGTTCGCCCAGCGTATTTACTCCGTCCGTACGCGCTACCACGGACGCCTGCACTTGGGACACCTCCTGGTTACCGGCGATGACATCGCAATCGTGGACTTCGAGGGGGATCCCACGCTTTATGTGAGTGAGCGGCGCATCAAACGCTGCCCGCTGCGTGACGTTGCCACTATGCTTCATTCGTTTGGCTACGCCACTCAGGCTGCTATGCGCCGGTTCGCTGCCGGTGAACGGGACGAGACCTTAACACGGCGCATCATCCGAGTTTGGGGCCGCTTCTGGTACTCCCATGTCAGTGCCGCCTTCCTGCGCGGCTATTGGTCGGTTGCGAAAGGGGCGCCCTATCTGCCGCCCTCCCAAGCCGACCAGCAAATTCTCCTGGATTGCAACTTGCTGGAGCGGGCGCTGCTCGATGTCCGCACCGACATCAGTGAGAAGCCCGACCTGGCCGGCATCCCGTTCCGCGTGATTCTGCACTTGCTCGACGCTGAGGCCGAACGCAAAATCGGAGAGTAGCTTGAAGGGCGGCCTGCTCGATGCGGCGCCGCCCGCCCCGCAGTGCCTACCGGAACCGGTACACAACAGCCTTTTCAATGTTGGTGCCCTGCGGTGAAAACCTCCAATACTTCCCCTGATCGTTTTCATCGCCATTCAGTCGGCGTCCCGGACGCCACTCATCACCGCTGAACGTTCCTTCTTCAATGGAGCCGATCCCGGCAAGTGGCATTCCCGGCGTCAGCGGTGCGAAGGAGACACGAAAACCTGATCCGGCACCAATAAATTGGTTGGGCCCAGTAGCAATCACCAATCCATAACCGCGGTCCGCACTGTTCCCAAAAATTTCGTCGAGCCGTATGTCTAGCTGGTAGCCGTTCAGGTTCGCAAATACCTCCGGGTTCTCCTTTGTAAGCACAAACCCTGTCATGTCGTCCTTGCCTTGATGGCTCAGAATGGTCGGAGCAAGTTGCTCCAGTATTTTGTAACTCTTGCCCAGGTCATTATCCGCATCACGCCAGGAATCGATGCCGAAAGGGGAAAAGCCCATCGCGTTGTCATGGCCTACTGCATAAAAGACATTCGCCTGGCCAGCCTTGCCACCATTGGTTTCGGGAATGAACAGAGGATTCCCGGACTGGTGATAACGATTGCACCAACCCGCAAAATCGGCTGCATATATATCCGGTGAGTAGATGTCGATAGAGGAACCCGCCGCTTTCCACATGTCGATCACTTCCGGCAGCGGACCGCCGCTGGGAAACTCCCCAGGAAGCCTGTTCATCCCACCCAGCCACGTGTTGACGTACATAGGAATCGGGTACTCTCTCTTCCCGGCCGCCGCGACCCGCTGTATGAAGTGGCCGTAGTTCCACGCCATGAAGATTTGGTCCGTGCGAGCGCCTGCGCCAAACACCTGCTCCCATGTTCCTGATGCCTTGGCTCCATGGTCTTCCCAAACGCGCCGGAAATCAGGCATCAATGTATCCCGGTGCTGCCGTAGATAATTGAGGACCTGCTCGGGCACTGGTGCCTCGTATGCCTTATTCGCCGCTGGAGAGCGATCCCGCGAATCGCCAAGCACGCCTACCTCGTTCTCCACCTGCATCATCAGGACCGTATGTTTGTCGCCATCCACTTGGCGGATATGGCGCATGACGGCCGCGAAAGCGCGTGAATCTGCCTCAACCGTGGCTTCTGCTAATGTGCTTAGGATTTCCACGGGAGCGCCATTTCTTTCGATGACGCGCGGAAAGCGCTGCGTGTTCTCCTTAACCCATAACGGCGCGTAGCTGGACATCCCGTTCTTCCAACTGGCCAGCCAAAGAAACACGATGTGCTGATTGTTCTGCCGGGCTTGCTCTATTAGCCCGTCCACCAGGGCGAAGTCGAATTTGCCCTCGGTAGGCTCAACCAACTCCCACGATAGTGGCGTCAAGACGGTATTCAAAGGAATCGCGCTCAGCCGAGGCCAGATGGGCCGCATGTATTCCAAGCTTGACGAACTGGAGTTATGAATTTCCGCGGCCAGCATCAGGAACGGCTTCCCATCTACTACCAACTGGGTTGTATTGCCGGTTCGCTGAAGGTGCGGTATGCCAGATCCAGATGTTGGCTCTTGGCCTCCATAGCTCAGAAGTCCCACTGAGAGGAAGAGAGCCGTGCAGAACAGACATTCCTGAAATCGCCGAAGTTTCATAGGTGGTTAAAGGATGAACAGTCATGAACTATATCACCCTGCTTCAGCGAGATAGCAAGCCATGCGCGGGCTGTTCCCGACGGTCACTTCGACGGCGTCAGAATCTCGCTCAGACGATCGGGCGTGCCATTTACGCGTTCTAGCTTGGGGTAGCGCAAGCCCCCGTGATAGTCCAATTCAAAGGTCTCAAACTGATCTCCGCGCTTCATCAAAAGCTTGATGGGTGCTTTGCTCTTCTCTGCTTCCACGATTGCGGCACGAAGTTTCTCGGCTTTATACGTCTCGCCGTTCACAGCCGTCACTTGCATATCCGGTGTAATTCCGGCTTTGAATGCAGGGCCATCCCACCAGACGTTTTCGAGTTCTCCATTCGCCCTTACGGAAACGCCGATGGAGGTCGAGAAACTCACGGGCGAATCTGGCCTCTCTGCATGCTTGAGCCAGTCCGGCGGAGTGTCGCTGTAGCTCAAGCGATAACCGCCGCGCAAAATTCCCGCTTCAGGTGTATGCGGTGCCAACTCGTCCACCCGAGCGTGCAAAAAGCCCGACCAGTTATACGGCTGAACAGTATTTAGCGCCTGAACCAAATCATCGAACGTATACGTGCAAGTGACGTAGGTTCCGTTGTCGATCCCAAAGAATAGCCTGGCGAAGTCATCCAATGATTTTTTGCCCCCGCTGAGCTCACGAATTTTGGTATCCGCATCGAGCCAGATCAGCAGGCCCTCCATGTAGTAGTCCTCTGGACGCTGCCAACTCACCCAACTCACCGGAGACCGTTGCGAAATGATCGGCTGATTGGTCGTATCGATGAGCGGCCGCCAGGTTCTGCCCGGGCTTGCATCGAAATTCGCCGCGATCGTTGCGATCAAGTCCCGTGTCTGCTCCGGCGTACGTAGTCCGGAACGCGCCGTCAGCACATAGCCGTAATACTGCGTCAGTCCCTCATACACCCAAAGCAGGTCGTTCCGCATGGGAACGTTGAAATTGGGTGTCCACAGATCAGCAGGCCGACGGAATTTGCCGTTCCACGAATGGGTGTACTCATGTGCCAGAAGATCGCGGCCAGCAACACCCGCTGCCCAGTCCGTAAAGTAATTCGCTCTGGTCCCGTCCTCGCTCGATTGGTGATGTTCTAATCCGATTCCGCCCACCGTATCGCTCAGCAGAAATAAGAAGTCGTAGTGATCGTAGTGATGCGAACGGTACAGCTTTTCAGCCTCCCCCACCAGATTGCGATGGAACTGAAGCTCCTCGGGCGTAATGGCAAGGTCCGCGGGCTTGTCGGAAACGACATCCATATACACACGGTTTGCTGGTCCTGTGGAAAGGTCTACACGCTTAAAGTTCACGCCCGCATAGAGCGGCGAATCCACCAGCGTATTCAACTGCGTGTCCTTGAAGCTCACAGTATTGCCCTCGTGCGATTTCACTTCTAAAGCCGAAGCAAATTGCCAGTCAGCCGGCAACTTAATACTTGGCGCGAAACTAATTCGGCGAGCGAAGTGTCCAGCCGGATAAAGCAGGACCGTATTCCACGCCAAATCCGCCATCTTCGACGACATCGAAATGCGTCCTTCTCTGGAGCGGAGCGGCGCAAGATACTGGAACTCCACATCAACGGTGTCGATGCCCGCCGGGACATTTACATGGAAGGCATAAACATTTACGCGATCCCTAAGCCACGCGATCCTCCTTCCCTTAGCTGTGATAACCAGACCGGCCAGTTTTGAGATCGGCCCTGTCGGCGAGTGATTTCCCGGAACCCACTGCGGATACAAAAGAACCAGCTTGCCCGGCCGCACTGGAATCGTCTCGTGTACGTTCAGCACACGCCGCTGGATGTCCGTTATGTCCACCATCAACCCGATCGTGCCTGGATAAGGAGCATCTACTGGGGTAGCAATCGGAGGCGGAAGTGGCACTGGCTGTGGCCCAGGAAATTTTTGTGAATATGCCAGCGACGCGAAACCAAGGAAAATGGAAATGAACAGGGCGGAGCCCATACGCGGAATGAGATTGACCAACGGATTCTCTCTAGAGTTGATGAACGAGTATAGCTTGCAAACCCGGCCGCGGCTATAACGCATACACATCAATAAGAGAGTGTACGACCGCCGTGGAACAACGTGCAAACCAATGACACCTCAGCTGACCGACCTCAATACCTGGACCGATCGTCTCGGACACTCGGGCCTTCGCTCGTTCATCGATGACAACAACCATTTCTGGCTTGAGCAAAATGCATCCAAATCCTCGAAATGGGCAAAGTTGGCCAGGGAGGGCCATGTGATCGCCTGGGAGTTTGACAGCCCCGGAGGTGCGTACACCGGTCGGCTCCTCATCGATGGAGAAATTTACACCACAGCCGAAGCGACGAAGCGATTTCTGAAGAGCTGATCCCTCGCTCACAGTGCAGGCTTTGGTGGCTTGACCGGATTATCGAGAGCGGTGCTTGCAACCTTCACCGAGCGCCGGTAAAGCTTCCCACCTTCGGTCACGTACAGCCAGGTTGGAGTTGTGCCTGCGAACGTCAACCCGGAAATGGGCCCGTGTCCCGGAGGATTGAGGATCGCGGCGAGCCTGCCGTTTGCTTCACAAACTTGAACGCCGAGGGGCGTCGCAAAATAGACCTGTCCAGTGGAGTCCTCCATCACGCCTGTCACGCTGCTCTTCCATCCGGCTTCGGGGACCTCCAGGCGGTAAAACGGCTCGCCATTAATGAGTGAGCCATCCCGATCGATCTGAAACGACCAACTGTATCGGGCTATCTCATCCGTCACGATCAGCATGGCCTGATCAGGTGAGAGGGCCAAGCCGAATGCCCTAGCAATGTCACGGGCTTCATACGCAATGTGTGATTTTCCGGTGGCGTCGATGTAGCCGATCTTTCCATGCTCCGCGTCAGCAAAGTACAGCGTCGACTTCGCCGTGACCACGATGTCATTGGCGTCCACGTTCTGGGCCAGAATCTTTTCGTCCCCTCCCGCGCCATAAGACACGATGCGTCTGCGTGCCGCTTCGTAGGCGTACAACCGGCCGTCCGGTCCTGCCCTGAGCGCCTGTGCGCCGCCCGAATTCTCGCGGAAAATCGTGACGCTGCCATCTGGATCCGATTTGTAGATGCGGTTCGAAGAGGGCTCAGCGAAGAACACATTGCCGCCCTTATCGCTTGTGGGGTTCGTAATTGTGCTGTAGGTTCCACCCATCTGTTGCCAGCCCTGTTGGGCGGAAACAATGGAGTAGACTTTACCCCGCGGATCCCATCCCGGCTGCTTCATCGCCGCGGGCTCATGAACAAGGACAGGGTTCGGGTAATCACGCCATAACCACCGAAGAGCTTCAGGCAGTATGGCGGCACCCTGCTTCATGTTGTGTGCTTCTTCCCCCATCACCAGCTTGGCGTCATAGCCGGCATATTCGAAGGCTTGGAACATCACCTCGTTGTTGATCGGCCAACTTCCTGCATAGAAGGTGCCGTACGGCTCAGCCGGAACAATGTGATCCTTCCTTCCATCCTGAAGAAAAATGCGTATCGGCTTCGGCTCGGTTTTGCGGACGATGGCCGGCAAGGTATCGGCACCCTTCATCGCGACGTAGGTGCCGATGAAGCTAAGCACGCGATGAAAGTGGTCCGGCCGATTCCACGCCGCCATGAAAGCGCCTACTGCACCCGTGCTGATGCCACTGATCGCATGGCTGTCCGGATCTTTGGCTAGGTTGTACTTCTTCCCCACTGCCGGGATGAGCTCTTCAAGCAGGAATCGTGAATAACGGTCACTCAGCGAATCGTATTCGAACACACGTTCAAAGCGGTTCTGAACCGCCTCGGAGACGGTAGGCAACACGCCTGGATCCACAAAGATGCCAATGAGCGGCGGCAACTCGTGCTTCGCGATGAGATTGTCGAGTACAACGGGCGCACGTACTTTATCGTTCAGAAAACTGCTGCCGTCCAAAAACACCATGAACGGCGCGGGACTGGCTGTGCTGTATTGGGCCGGCACGTAAACGGCATAATTGTGTGGCGTGCCAGGGTAGAACGCGCCCGGTGGCAGGACGTATTTCGTGACCGAGCCTTTTGGAATTCCGTTTTGTGGCTGCGAATCGGAACCCAGCGTGTAATCTTCTGCCTGGAGCAGTGCGGCCGTGCACACCATTCCTAAAACGGCCAGTCTCAGGGATGAACTAGGGATCTTCATCTGTCGGGCAAAACAAAAAGCCCACCCATGTTAACCACGAGTGGGCTTCAAGGAGTTAATAAAAGACTCTATCGGGCCGCTGCCTTTGCCTTGGAAGACACTGCCGTCCGGCTTACATTGTTAGTCCGAGTGGCCTTCGCTTTGTGAACTGCCGTACCTGATCCGTTGCGAACCGCTCCGTTGGTCAGTCCTGCGCTATTCCCGTTCGACCCTCCATTGCGAGGGGCTCCGTTCGGGGTGAGTTTGCCCAGTACCACCGACCGTCTTGCACCGGTCGCCATTGGTATATTCGAAGGCCGGACGTGCGCCGTCTCATAAGCCATTACGGCAAACGCAATGGCCTCCTTAGCATCCACATCCAGGCCCACTTCGGTTGTCTCCATCACTGGAATTGGATCCATGGCCTTGCGGAGCATCCTCATCAAAGTGGGATTGTGCGTGCCTCCGCCCGAGACGAAGATCTCATCGACTCTCATCTCCGGAAGCACGAAGTTACGCACGCCCGCCGCAATGCTCTCCGCAGTCAATGCGGTCGCCGTCGCAATCAGGTCCTCGCTACTCAGTTCCGTATCCAGCAACTTCGAAACGTATTCCGACCCGTACTGTTCACGGCCCGCCGTCTTTGGAGGCTTGGCCCGAAAATACTTATCCCGCAGTAACTTCGCCAGCAACTTCGGATCGGCACTGCCTGACGCCGCGAGTACGCCGTCACGGTCGTACGTCTGTCCGCCCTGGGTGATGCGTGTGACCAATTGATCGATCACCATATTGCCCGGGCCGGTATCGAACGCGATCACACGGTCCGTGTTCGTGTTCGGCGGAATCGCCGTCAAATTTGCTATGCCGCCAATGTTCACAGCCACACGTCCCCGGCCGCGATGCCGGATCAGCATGTAATCGAGGTAAGGAACCAGCGGGGCACCTTTGCCACCCGCCGCCACGTCGCGCTCGCGGAAATTCGAGATCACGTCGATTCCTGTGCGCTCGCTAATGACGCTCGATTCTCCGATCTGGAACGTGCTCGCCACCCTCTTACCGAGGTACTGCGAGCCCTGCCCTTCATGAAAAATCGTCTGGCCGTGACAGCCGATCAGCTTGATGGTGTTCAGTGGAATCTCAGCCCGTTCGGCCGTTTCCTCCAAAGCCTCGGCGTACAATTCACCCAGCAAGAAATTCAGCCGCGATACATCCCCGGTCTGCGCGCTCGCATTCGAAATCGCGAAAAGCGCCTCGCGGATTTTCTTCGGGTACGGGACCGAATGACTCGTAAGTACATTAATCTTGGCCTTAAA
>DATIMM010000065.1:0-3952 GCA_035475295.1 Bryobacteraceae bacterium | reverse complement strand
CTCCAGGTGAGCAACTTCTGGGCGACGGTGGGCAACGATTCAAACCATTTTCTGTTGAACATCGTGCCGAACTGGGGCGCCTCCAACAACAATGGCAATTTGCAGAGCGTACAGGAAGGGTACGGTGCTTCGGTGCCCTGGCCTCGCTGAGTTGGCTAGGCCAGAGCTACGGCTATGACGGCGTGAACCGGATAAACTCGGTCATCGACACGGGCTATTCGCGCAGTTTCCAATATGATCCGTACGGAAACCTGTGGGTGACGGGCAACAGCGGCGTGCCGTTGGCGGGAAATACGCCTACTGCGAACGTCTATACGAGTGCGAACCGGATTGGCGGCGGAATCTACGATGCAGCCGGAAACCAAACGGTGGTGAATGGCAACACGCTGGCCTATGATGCGGAGAACCGGCTAATAACAGCCACCGACGGCGTGACGCACGCGGTGGAGTCGTATTTGTACGATGGAGACGGAAAGCGTGTGGAGAAGACCGGTCCGGGCGGCACGACGATCTATGTCTATGATGCGCTCGGACAGCTTGCGGCGGAGTACGCGACCGCGACCACTACTTCTCCTTGCACGACTTGCTACCTGGTTTGGGACCATCTGGGTTCTGCTAGGCTGATCACCGACCAAAACGCCGCGATTGTGGCGCGCCACGACTATCTGCCGTTTGGCGAAGAAATTCCGGCCAATACCGCCGGCCGCGATTCGCATTGGGGACCGGGCAACGACACGGTTACGCAGAAGTTCACCGGCAAAGAACGGGATACGGAAACGGGGCTGGATTACTTTGGCGCCAGATTCTACGGATCAGCCTTGGGCAGGTTCACCAGCCCGGATGAGTTTAAGGGCGGCATCGTAGATCCGTTCACGGGTCAGGACATCGAGACGAACACGGCACTGCCTTATGCCGACATCACCGATCCGCAAACCTTAAACAAGTACGCCTATGTGAGAAACAACCCCCTCCGGTACACAGATCCTGACGGCCATTGCATTGAAGATCTTTGTATCGGAGAGGCGGCTGCAACTACTTATGTCACCACACAAGTAGTTCAGTATTTACAGACGCCGCAGGGGCAGCAAGGGCTGCAGGCCATAGGTCAGGGGATCATGCAGGGTGCTCAGTCGGTCGCTGGCGCTCTGTCCAATATTTTCCATGCTTCAAGCAACAAAACGCCGCAGCCAGTTCAACCAGGTTCTACCGATGCTAGTAAGGACCAACAATCCGTACAGCCAGGTAGTTCGGGCGGCCCTACAGCAGGAGAGCGATTTAAGCCAAGTCAACGTGCGGAAGACGCGGGGAAACAATGCTCCTATTGCGGGCAGCAAACCACCGAAGAACCCGGGAAACCTAATTCGCGGGAGACAGACCATGCTGATCCGCGTTCCCGTGGCGGAAACACCGAACCAACGAATCGGAACCCATCCTGTCGTACTTGTAATCGTGAAAAAGGAAATAAGAATGTAGAAAAGTATCAGAAATACAGAAAAGACAAATATGGAGCTTGGCTCTCTTGGCCTAATCAGATCGATAGTTGGCACTACGACGAGCGACCCGAGCAGATGATATGGATATTCAGCAAAGTTTCGTGAAAGTTCAGTTCTACGAGGCTGATGTTGGATACGAGAACATCTGGGCAAGTGCCGCCGAAGGCCCCGACGCTTACATTATCGAGAGTGTGCCTTTCTTCGTTTACGACATATCACTTAAGGATATTGTGTTGACTAAACGTAATGAAGAAACTGGAGTGATCTCTTATAAGCGAATGCTTTCCAAGTCAGGCCACAAGACGGTCAGAGCTCGACCTGATCAATTTATACTGGACAGCCCGGATGGGAAAGCCTTTCTCTCGCGTCTTCGCTCGCTAGGATGTGAGTTCGAAACACTCCCGCCGCGTCTGGTTGCAATAGACGTCCCATCAGATTTAGCTTTGAAGAACGTTATCGGGTACCTAACAGACGCAGCCATCCCATGGGAATATGCTGATCAGTCAGCAGATCTCTGACTTGCGGTTTACCGGTAAAGAACGGGATACGGAAACGGGGCTGGATTACTTTGGCGCCAGATTCTACGGGAGCGCGCTGGGGAGGTTTACGAGCCCGGACCCTGTCTTCTTCCAAAAGGCGATGCTCGCCGACCCTCAGCGTTGGAACCTTTACGCTTACGTTCGTAACAACCCATTAGCGCTTGTCGATCCCAAAGGGAAGCTATCGAATTGCTAGGCAACGAGGAAGAACGAAAGAAAAGCCTGCAGGCACTGAAAGACGCGGTCGGCTCCAAGGCCGAGAAATATTTGTACGACAACGCAGTTGATACCACTGACAAGGACGGCAACAAGACCACTCAACACTACGTTGGCATCCTCTCCGGTGGTCCATCTGGAAAGGGGCCGGATTTCGCGAGTGTCAACAAGGTTGCGGGCAGATTGGCAGGTGTTATCGCCGATCCACAAGTCGTTGGCCTACACACGGTGTCGCGAGATGCATCTATCCCAGGATTGCCGGGCGGTTCGCTAAGGGCTTATGGCAATTCAATGGGTGTGACGTTCGGCACGAACGTGTTCCAGCCCATTACGGTTTACGTGCAGGACCCGACAGATCTGTTTTTCGGATATACCCGGGTACGCAATGAGCAATGGGCAGGCGGCGTCAACTGACGCTGGCATGAATGTCATGCATGAACTCGGTCAGCCACGTATTTCATGGACGATCGGGCGGGACGAAACACCAGTCCTTTTCCTGGCATGAATTCGAAAGATGCGTTGGACTTTGAGAATGACGTGAGGCGGCTGCGGGATCCTGCTGCCGCGACGCGGGAGATCCATTGAATAGCTTCGACCGGCGAATTCTTTTGGGGCTTTTGGCATGTCTACTCTGCTCGGTTTCGTGTTCGAGATCGACCAGCAGAGGCGGTCCGGCTATGAAGGAGGTATTCCGGGGCTTCACATACGTTGGCAGCTTTCCAGACGCCAAGTTTGCGCCGCCGGCCCACGATGATAAAGAGCTTACAAATCCCGGACGCGTTCCAGCCGAATGTGTTGTACGTCTTTCATTCACACAACCCCGTGGACGATGTTTCACTCGCAACCAGGGTACTTCCCGAGCGGCTTCATCGGGCTGGTATTCAGGTAGTCCACCAGCCCAAAACCAGGCAGGATATCGCTTTCATAGATCCCGGGAACACGACCTGGCAAATCCGCTTTCAGCAAGGGCAGTATTCTGGCGAAATCTACAACGTGTTGGACCAGAAAATGTACAAGAGCGGCCAACATGTGCGGCAATGGAGCTTCGAAGCCGCGCGATTCCGAATCCGGGCTCGAGACCTACTGCTCGATTCCGGCCAGATCTCGCGGCAAACCCTCAACTACGATCGCTACAACAATGAACTCGATCGCTGGGAATACGATTGGGGTGCGGGTGCTCCGGGCGCACTGCTGCGGCACACCCAGACCCAATATTTATGGTCGAGCAATTCCGCGTATGCGGCGCCCGGTGTGAACCTGCTCAGCCTTCCGTATAACCGCTGGATCTTCGATGGGGCCGGCAAGCAGGCAGCGTACACGGCGTGGCGCTACGATGAGACGGCTTTGCAGGATGCGCCCGGGGTCACCGGACATGCCAGCAGTTATGGAACGGGCCAGACGGTACGAGGTAATAACACGTCGGAGCAGCGTTTCCTGGACACCACGGGCGGATATTCGGTGACACAGCGCACGTACGATATCGCGGGCAACGCCGTCACTCTGAAAGATCCCGGCGGAAACACGACCACCTACGGCTATAACGACGACGGCAGCAATCATTATGCGTGTGACGTGACCCCCTGAATCCGTCCAGATCAGAATACGATTTGAGACGAGGAAAGGGAAAGCAATGAGTAAGAGCGGAGTAACGGAAGCGCAGATGATCGAGGCGCTGAGGCAGATGGAGGCCGGACGGACAGCGGC
>DATIMM010000064.1:0-57143 GCA_035475295.1 Bryobacteraceae bacterium | reverse complement strand
TTACTTCGGTCGCTGATCTCCGCCGCAAACTCATGAAGTACATCCCGGCATACACAAACTCTGCCCGGCCTATTCGCTGGACCTACACCGATCCCAAGCACCATATCCGCGCTAAATCAATCACCGGGACGGCCCTCTGGTCGCCATGTCGGACAAGTGGATTTCTCTACGCTGCCCCGCCGCTGGAGATCAAATCGGGGGCTGAGTTTCCACTCGTGTCACGTCGTCGGGCGGTGGGACGGACACCAGGGCCGCAATGATGAAGTTTAGCCGGGGGGGCACCTCCTTCCAGGAGAGAATCCCCAGCGGTTATGGCTCGGCGAGTTCGGCACGTGTAGCACCGCCACTTGCGTCCGCAGTTCCAGCAACTCCGATAAAGGTTTCTGGTTTCAATATCTCACCACTTACCTGTCCAGCCGTAGCGTCGATTGGTGTTACTGGACCCTTAACGGCACCCAATCGAGTGGCCGGACGTATGGCGCGGCAGAATCGTACGGCATCTTGAACACAGCTTTGAGCATCAACGCCTCCACTGAACTGATCAATGCAATACAGCCATTGGAGTCGTCCACGGGCGGTCCCGCAACCGCACCTATCGATTTCTGAACGTGAATAGCGGCCTGGCGATGGATGTGACAGGACAGTCCACTTCAGACGGCGCAGCCGTCGACCAGTGGCGCTACTGGAGCGGTGACAACCAAAAGTGGAACCTGACGAATGTCGGTGGCAGCCTAAGAGATCACCAATACCGGGAGTGGCCTACCGGTGGAAGTGCCCGCATTCTCGCTTGCAAACGGCACGCCGCTCGATCAGTAGCCATTCAATGGCGGTGCAAATCAGCAATGGAGCTTTGGGACTCCATGATCGCTTGTATCGCAATTCCTTTGGCCGATGCGGTGGCCCCGTCCGGAGAGCTGGAGGGATCTGTGAAATGACGGGCAGGCAAGGCATAGATATCAGCAGGGCGCTGGCGCAATTGGGTAATGCGACTTGACGAACTGCTCCGGGAGAACAGATCCGTAGTGCACGATAACACGAAGCTCTTATTTGAAAATATGCAAGGCAGTACTTTCAGTCGCAGGCCAGGGTGTTGGAGGGGGGCCAGATAATCCGCCCTCCACGCTTCGGCAAATCATAGGGGAGAAGTCCATTCGATGGGAGACGGTTGGGATAGATCAAAATCCATTGGTGTCCTATACGGCCGCGAGCGAATATTCTTATCCAATTGACCCCGAAGTGGCTGATATTGTTGTCGCGACAAATGTTATGGAGCACGTCAGAGAGCCATGGGTCTGGATTAAGGAACTGGCGATAATCTGCAAGTCAGGACGGTACGTCATTACCATCAATCCCGTGAGCTGGCCTGATCATGAATACCCAGTGGACTGTTGGGGGTCTTATGCGGAGAGGATAAAAGCGCGCTATGAGGATGCTGGACTAGAGGTGATTAATTCGCGCTGCGAATCACTGGAAGACGCACACCTGCGCAAAGACATCCTGGGAAGAAGCCTAGCGTATATCTATGGCCTTGAGGGCTGGAAAACCCGCACAGTGGCTAAGATGATGCAGTTGATGCGTTGGCCAGCAGAACGCCCCTATGACACGGTGACCATTGGGCGAAAGTAAGCCCAATATGGCCTCGCTGTCGCTAAGCCCGTCGCTCGAGAGCATTTGCCAACAGAGCATGACCCCATCCGATCGGGAAGATCCAACGAACAGAATCGTATTCGCAATTGGCTAGCGCTAAGCTCGCTCGGCTGGGCGTAACTGGAGCGGAGCTTGCGCAGAGGGAGCGGCTTGCCCCTTCTGCGCTTTGCTCACCATTGCAGAGTTGATGCTCCCATCTGCACTTCCACAAAGCCGTTCCCTCTGCGCTTCAGCGGCCACCCCCGCGTACTTCTCTGGAAGCGCGATTAGACTATTCCACGAGGCTCCGCGACGCTGAACTAACGTCCGTACTGAAAGTAAAAGTAACTGTCGGGATAGTACTCGCGCCGAAAGTCGCGGTCCGACCGCCGGTACTCGCGCCGCTTGTGCTCGCGCCATTCATGCTCCCGGTGCTCGTGTTCGCGCCAATCACGGTCGTCGCGATCCCATCGTCTGCCATCTCTCCACCGCGAACCGTCGTGACGATGTCCGTCCTGATCACCTTGATAGTAGTAATCCCGGTGACCATAGTAGTCGTCCTGGGCGTAGACAGCCGTCGGCAAAATCGCTACCGATGCCGTGAACAGCAATAGTGAAAAGAATCTGATTCGTTTGAACATTTGGCTTCCCCTTTCTGAGTCCCCGTCCCTACCCCCGCAGTGTTGGATGTACTGCGTCGAGGTCCGGTTCTCGCCAAAGTCAGGGATTGTGTATTAAGTGATTTTTACGGTTCGCGGTAGAAGATGGCAGATACCGAAGTTGCTGGTACGCAATGTGGATCTTGTTGTATTCACAAACTGCCGATTGCGGCACGCCCTGGTCCATCCGAGTGGCGCTATACGGGCGAGTAAGCCAGGATGACGGCAAACAGGCTCCGAAGAATCACCTGGTTTGAGCGGATGCAAATCTGGTTGAAGTTCGTCGCTTTCACCGCTGCCGCGAGTATTTCTGGTGCGGATGCGGTCCTGGGATATGATCCGATGCTGACGAGGCGCACTGCGCCCGGCCGCCACTCAACGATGTCCAAACAGATCAAGTCCGAACTTCGGCTCCGATCTCGTGCCGCTGATGCTCACAGGTATTTCGGCACCGCCTCCATTTCCTTTGAATAAAAAGGGCGAGACCATCTTCAGCAGAACAGATTGCCAGCGAGAATCGACCAGGTGCGAGAGCGATGCCTTTGTCAGCACCTTTCCGTGAAAGTTGAACTCCTGGCCATCGAGGGAGTAAACGCCTCGTAGATTCACTCGCGCACCGGGCAGGATGTAGCTAAGGTCGCTGAAGCGGATGGCACTACTGGCCATGCGAAAGGTTCCCGTCATTCGTGAGTTCACGTCTTTCGCTCCCGGGTTGGCCATTCCCGGTTCACCCTGCGCGCGAAGGCTCAACATATCTACTTTGTCCTGTACCTTCGGATTAGTGAAGTGAATCCTTCTAAGCGTGAAGTGGCCGTCAAAGCTCAGTCTGCGCGTGACACTCTGTTTACCTGGCCGAATCTGCAACTTTGTCTTTGTGCTGATAATTCCGGTCATCACGGGAGGTTTGGTTTTCACTGTCAGGTCGAGAAAGTCCTGCAATTGCGCCGAGGCCACATCGAGATCCAACTGGATCCGATGGCCATGACCTTTGATATTAATCACGGCACCGCTCGTCGTGAAACTCGAATTTCGTAGCTTTGCTTGGATCGACTGTAAGTAGGTATCCCCCGTTGTCCCATCCACAATCGCGCTGAACCTGGTCTGTAACGGAAGGGGGTGATTTGCGGTGTCCAACGAGAAGTCTGGAGTATCTGTCGTACCGTCCACCACAATCTTGTCGAGTTGCCCTTTGAAATCGCCGACTGAGGAAAGCATGCCGCCGATACCCTTAATGGTATTTAGATCGGCATGGTCGAAGGTGTAATGGCCGTTCACAGACGAGTCGCCGGGGCTTTCCGTTTGCCACGGTCCAAAGGTGCCGCTTGTATGGATTCTGCCGCGGGGCACTGCATTGATCAGCACCGCATTGAATTTCCAAGGAGCGTTTGGGCCCACGTCGTGCATCACGATATGTTTGAGTTCGAAGACTTTTGGATCTTTATTCGGATTGGATGTCCCAATGATCAGCCGTGAGTTATCGCATACGATCTCGCTGACGAGGATCTTGATTTTGCCTTTGCGTCCACGGCTGTTCTCAGGAGATTGCTGGCGCATATTTTTTGGAGGGATGTTGATTTGAAGGCCGGTGATATGCACGACTCCCACATGCATCGGCTTCAGGAACAGCCCCAAGATCCCCGAGTGGAACCGGAACTGTTCAACGGCAATTAACGGTTGGGTTGCTCCGGCCGCTACAACCTCGTCGGGCGGATAAATACGCAGCCGCCCACCGGAGACCTCGAGGCCCTGCACGATTGAGACGTTCAGGCTTTCGAGTTCGACGCGGCTGTTGAAGCGCGTGCTCAACGTCTCCTCTACCCGGCCCTTCAGAATGGGCCCAGCATAATGAAGAACGACTCCGCTGATTACCAGAAGGACCAATACGGCGATGACCAGAGAGGGCCAGAGCCAGCGCCAGACACGCCGCTGAGCCTTGGGCTTACTGGAAGAGATCGTATGCTGAGTTTTCCCCGGCAAGGGTTGTGTTCCCATCTGCTTACGAGCTTATCGGATGAAAGACTAGCGACAGAGAAATGCCTCGCAGCACGCTACTACTTACCGAGATGCTAAAGGCTCGGATCGGCCGGGTGAACTTATTTCTGCCTAGGCTGCGGTTGTATATCGCTGACCGAAAGGACCTGCCTGGCTGAGCGAAGAACCTGCTGCAACGAAACAAGATCCAACTGATGTAACTGCCTGCGGGTTTTGATGGCCAATGCAGCGGCCACGCCCGCACTCTGCCCAACGATCATGTAGTTCGCTTCCATTCGGAACGAGGCATACGCGACAGTCGACGCGGAAATGCAAACGGTTACGAGCAGGTTTGAGCACTGTTCCTGACGGGGCAGAAGCGCGCGATACGGAATTTGCCAGGGGCGAACAGGCATGCTGAGATAGCCCTCGGTAAACACCTGATTCACCACGTTCGGATACACGTACACCGGATGAGCGAGCCATTCGACCTCACGGATATCGATGTTATACCCAGCCATGCCGATCGAGTCATATTTCTCCCGAAACTCCTGCAGGTCATGCTGTGTCAAGACGTACTCGCCGAGCATGCGGCGGCCTTCCCGCACGTATAGTTGATTGGGCCAGTGATTCGTGTCCGGGAATTCATCCTTTGGAAGCCCCCATGCCTGCATTTCTGTGCGAATCCTCACGGGAACGCTTGGGTCGTTTTGTAGAAAATAGATGAGGCCTTGCGCCCAGGTGAGATGCTCGTCCCAAATCTGCTGGCGCCGCTCATACGTCGCCTCGGGATACGGCCAGCTTGCTCCGAGTAAATCGGTCGAAACAGGACCAGTGCTGTTGATGTCGGCCTTTCCATTAGGGATGGGAACTATTCCAAGAAAGTCCTTGAGCGATAGTGCACCCTTCGCGGCCTCGAGGTACCGCCGCGCAAGGACATACCGAGCAGGGTCGTAGCCGTTCGGCAGCTCCACAGGCAACCGGTTCGCAGGATTGTTTGTCATGCAGAGCCGATAACAATACGACTGGAAGCGGCCATCGCCCTTTCCGATTTGGGCAACTTTGTCCTGAGGGACGATCAATGGAATCAACCCCCCGCCGGGCGATTCCGCTGAAACCGGAAAGCTGAACTGATGGCGCCCGGGAAGAATGTCCTGGCGGCCGGCCAAGTACTCCCCATATCGTTCCCGTCCCTCACGTCCAACGGCATACGATATACCTGCAACCTTCATCAAATCTCCCTCATAGGAACTGTCGATGAAGACACTCGCACTGAACCGCCGGCCGTTACTCATCTCGATGCTCATCAGTCGAGAGCCGTTCTTGACCGCTCCGGAAATACGACAGTCGAAGTATGTTTTGATATTCGCGTCGGAGAGCATGCCCGTCAAGATCTCTTCGGCGACGTGAGGTTCGAACGCCCACGCGATCGGCCGGTGGTAGCGCTGGCCAGCACTGACGAAAAACGAACGGGCCAATCCTCCGATCAGTTGCTCCTGGTTATCGACGTCGCTATTACTTAGTCCACCGGAAAGCATTCCGCCAACGTGCCGCCGAGGCTCGATAAGTGCGACACGCATTCCTTCCTGAGCAGCTCCAATGGCGGCCATGACGCCGCTGGCCGTTGCGCCATAAACGACGACATCAAAGGATTGGGTCTCAGCAATACAGACACGAGCGAAAACGATCGCCATGAGCAACGGGAGTACTGCCCTGACGGCGTGATTCTGGGTTTGCACAAGCCTACGAATCATGTTCCCTCGATGCGGAAATCTCTCCAAACTTCGGACTGGCAAAGGCGTCGCCAAGAGCGAGGCATACCGCGCCGTGTAATAGCGAATCGTCCGCCGACAGGCGCGCCGGCAAGATGGACGAACGTAGAAGAGAGGATCTGTATCGAGTCTCGACGTCTTCCCGAATGAGATCCCAGATCGCGGTAATACGACCTGCAATGATCACCTTAGCCGGATTGAATGCAAACTCTATGTTCGAGATTCCCAGGGAGAGATATTTGGCAGTCTCGCGAAAGCTTGCCAGACTGCGGGCGTCGCCCTTTCTCGCAGCGGCAAGCATCTCATCGAACGCGTGAACCGAAAATGGCCGACGTGGATGTGCTCTCCTCCATGTCGCGGAATTATTGACGTAGAGCTCCCAGCACCCGCGACGGCCACAGGTACATGGTGGACCGGAAGGTTCCACGATCATGTGACCCACTTCGGCGGCGAAACGAGCGTCATGCCCCTGATAGACCTCCCCATTCATGACCGCACCGGCGCCGGTTCCAAAATCACTGACATTTAAGAAGATGAAATCGGAACTCGCCTCTTCCTCTTCTTCGCTGGAAAGCCATAGCTCCGAGAGAGCACCGACGTTGCAGTCGTTATCTACTCTTGCTTCGATTGCGGTATAAGCCTGAATCTCTCTTGCGATGGGAAACCCATCCAACTCTTTATGCGTTGGAGTCCATAGAATGCGGCCGCCAGGTGCGTCTACATGGCCCGGTATCGCGATTCCAATACGGCGAAATTTGGTTCTTGCATTTCTTCTCCCTGTGCGACCCAACTCTTGTGCTGCCTGCGCTACCGCTTGCACCAGCTTGTCCGGAAAGGTTGGAGTTTCAAACGTTAAACTCTCATGGATCTGCCCGTTCAAACCTGCACGAGCAATCTGGCAGTAGGCCGGCCTGATGTTCAAGCCCAACACCGGGTATCCAAAATCGTCCAACCGCAGGCTCATCGGCACACGCCCGCGCTGAGAAGGAGCCGCGCGCTCTTCGGTCACCAGACTTTCGGCGATTAGTTCATCGACGATGTCAGACACGCTGCTGCGGAAGATACCGGTGAGTCTGGCCAGATCGGCTCGCGACAAGGGTTGATGGCGACGAATGAGGTCCAGCAAAATAGACCGATTGACAGCACGAACGCTCGACGGGGTGGCTGTACGAATAAGGACGTTCATCTTCTCCGCTATCTTTCTGCTTGACATGAAGCGCGAATAGCAGTATACCCTTTTGTAGGTAGACCGTACTAATTTCTTTCGGTACGGTTGAGGGGAAAGTGAGGAGTTATGTTCTTGCGTGTGGCGAGCATAGTTGCCCTATTGGTAACATCCGCTTCATTTCTGGAGGCTCAAACCGCCAATGCAACACTGACGGGGTTCGTAAGGGACCCAAGCGGTGCTGCTGTTCCTAAGGCAAAAGTAGATTTGACGAACTCCGCAACCAGCGTCACCGCCAGCACCCAGACAAACAGTACGGGAGTGTACACTTTCCCGTACGTTGTTCCAGGCAATTATTCGATCACTGTCAACGCTCCTGGATTCCAGTCTCAGGTTCACCCGGATATCACGGTCCAAGTCGGGCTCAGCGTCCGGACCGATTTCTCGCTGCAGGTCGGACAATCTCAGCAGGCCGTCACCGTGACCGGCGGGGCAGAATTATTGCAGACTGACAATGCCACAGTCGGCACCGTTGTGTCGGAGCGCGAGGTCAATGAACTTCCGTTGAATGGACGGAATCCGCTTGCGCTGGTGGCGCTTGCGCCGGGAGTGATACCGCAGGGCCAGGCACAGCAAAACGCCGCAGGAACGAATAACTCCGCCTTCGGCAATTACCAGATCGGAGGAGGGGTTGCCAACCAGAGCCAGTGGTTACTCGATGGCGCCACGATGGTAACGCCTTTCGGCCACGCGGTGGAACTATTGCCTTCGCAGGAGACGATTCGAGAGTTTAATGTTCAGACCAATAGCCTCGGTGCCGAATACGGCGGCTTCGCCGGAGGGGTTGTGAACATGAGCACGAAAAGCGGCACGAACGAATTACATGGGGACCTTTATGAGTTCCTGCGCAACAAAGCTCTGAATTCGAACAATTTCTTCAACAACGCTCACGGTGTCCCGACGGGTGCCTTCACGCAGAACCAGTTTGGTGCAACTCTAGGCGGTCCGGTGGTGCTTCCGAAGCTGTACAACGGCAAGAACAAGACGTTCTTCTTCGCGAACTACGAAGGTTTTCGCCTTCGCCAGGGACTTCCGGTGCTTCTTTCGGTCCCCACGCAAGCAATGCGAAATGGTGATTTCAATGGTCTCGGGATCAACGTCTATAACCCGTTCACAACGGTACAAGATCCAACAAACCCGAAAAATTATCTGCGACAACAGGCAAGCTGTAATGGCAAGCTGAATGTTATCTGCCCGAGCCAGATCGATCCTGTTGCCGCCCGTCTGGTCTCGCTCTGGGGACTGCCGAACGTTCCGGGCGCAGGATACATTAACAACTGGGCCGGCAACGTGAGTTATGGAGGCAACACGGATCAGGGTACGATCCGTCTGGACCAGACCATTGGAAATAAGCAGCAGATGTTTTTCCGCTACACCTACTGGAACGATCTGGATCTCGCTGCCGATGCTTTCCAGAACCAGACCTATGCCGGCAATCTCGGCACGCCGGAGACCTATAACACCTTGCAGGCGGTCGTGGGGACCACTTATGATTTCTCGCCGACCACAATCATGGACATTCACGCCGACATCTTGCGCTTCGTCTACGCGAGGACTCCGCAGAGCATAGGCTTCGACGCAACATCTATCGGTTGGCCGGCATACATGAACCAGGACGTCTCGCCACAGGTCCGGACCTTGCCGAATATCTGTCTTACCCAGAATTACAACGAATTTTGCGGCGGAAGCACGGGCAGCATTCTGGATGCGTGGGATACCAGCGTTGGAGTACATGCCAGCGTCACAACAATTCATGGAAGCCACACGATTATGTTTGGCGGAGAATGGCGAACTGCACGACAGAATTATGGCCAGACCAACAACGGCACCGGGGGCTACAACTTCAACCAGACGTTTACCGCAGCAAACCCCCTCAGCGGCTCAGGCGGCGGCCTCGATTTCGCCTCATTTCTGTACGGGACTCCGAATACGGCATCAGTGCAGGAGCCAGCCTTTACAGCTAGCCAGCAGATCTATACGGCTGGATTTATCCAGGACACTTACAAGGCAACGAACAGGCTGACTCTGTCTCTGGGATTGAGATACGAGGTCACGGGCCCGTGGACCGAGCGCTTCGATCGTATCAGCGTATTTCTTCCAACGACGCCTAGCCCTCTTGCCGCCACTACCGGGCTTCCGATCGCAGGTTCTATCGGTCTGGTAAACACGCCGCAACGCCCCGACCGAACTGCGGTGAATACGAACTACAAAGAATTTTCTCCTCATGTGGGCGTTGCATACCTGACCGGACCAAATACGACGATCCGAGCCGGCTATGGAATCTTCTGGTTGCCGATCGATGTGAATCTGTTTTCGGCGCCGGACCACGATTCCATCAACTCGATTACGGAGTCTATGAACACGTCCCTGAACGGTGGCATCACTCCTTACAACGTGCTCTCGAATCCGTTTCCCAACGGCATTATCGCGCCGCCCCAACGAAACTCAGACCCCAATGCGGCCCTGTATGGACAGGGGGTGACCACACAGATTCCTGGCAATCCACTCGGCTACGTGCAGCAATGGAATTTCGATATCCAACATCAGTTTGGTCCGAGTTTTCTGATCGACGCCGCGTATGTCGGATCGAAAGGAACTCACCTTCCGATTCAAACGCAGTCCCTCAACTATCTTCCCGCCTCCGACCTGGCACTCGGCACCTATCTGACCACCCTGACAGCCAATCCGTTCCAGGGACTTGTTCCGGCAAGTTCGCCGTTTAACACCCCAACTATCGCTAATGGTCAGCTTATGCGCCGGTTCCCGCAGTTCGGATCCGTCACTTTGGCGTCCCAAGGCAGCGGAGATTCGGTTTATGAGTCTTTTCAATTGAAGGTCAAAAAGAACTTTGGATCCGGTGGAACGGCGTTGTTGACCTATACCAACTCCAAGCTGATCGGCGACGTGGAAAGCCTAAGCCCCTGGCTGGAATCCTATGGTCCTGCCGGATACCAGTATTGGGGAAACCTGCGCCTCGAAAGGTCACTGTCCAGCTTTGACGTTCCCCAAAGACTGGTAGGTAGCTACGTGGTCGATCTGCCTATCGGAAAGGGGAAGAAGTTCCTGTCGAATGCTCGCGGCCTTGTCCAGGCGGTGGCGGGCGGTTGGGGACTGGACGGTACCATCACCCTGCAGTCGGGCTTCCCGCTGGCCCTTACCACCTCCCAGAACAACACACACGACCTGGGCGGCGGGTCACGGCCGAATTTCGTGCCCCAAAACTGCCCGAACGGCTACTTCACACAAGGGTCGGCAGAAAGCCGCCTCGGCTCGTGGTTTAATACCGGGTGCTTTGCGCAACCGGCACCATTCACGTTCGGTAATGTGAGCAGGACCATGCCGGACCTGCGCCAGGATCGCCTTGCCAATTGGGACTTTGCTTTATTCAAAAACTTTGGATTTGGAGAGCGATGGAAACTGCAGCTTCGTGGCGAGACGTTCAATCTGTTCAATCATCCGCAGTTCAGCGCTCCAAACACGTCCCTTGGCTCCCAAAATTTCGGGAAGGTGACTTCGCAGGCAAACCAGCCACGCCTTATT
The DNA here is from genome assembly GCA_035475295.1 of Bryobacteraceae bacterium. Taxonomy (GTDB): domain Bacteria; phylum Acidobacteriota; class Terriglobia; order Bryobacterales; family Bryobacteraceae; genus Bog-105. The sequence goes on along the minus strand of DATIMM010000064.1, from coordinate 46,350 downwards.
CAGGTAGCCGCGAAAATAGTGTGGTGACCTGCGCGCATCGGATGACATAAAGTAATTTGATGTATCGGTTCCTGCTGGCACTCTGGCTAGGCTCGCGGCTACTCGCCGCCGCAAAGCAGGAAGACGATCAGGCCCTCGCCCAACGTGCAGTGGAAGCCGAGCGCCGTGGCGACTTTCCGTCTGCCATTTCCGGGTTCCAGGCTCTGCTGCGTAACGGCGCTGACAGCCCTGAACTTCGAACCAATCTCGGGATTGCCTACTTTCAGATGCGCGACTTCGGTCACGCTCTGCAGCAGTTCCGGATCGCGCTTGCAACACAGCCAAATTCCGCTCCAGGCAATTTATTCGCCGGACTCTCGCTGCTGAATGCGGGCCACCCAAAGGAATCACTGGTCTACTTACAGAAAGCTCACCTCGTCCAGTCTGACGATCCCACGCCTTTACTTGGGCTGGCGCGAGCAGAGGTCGCATGTAATCATTTTGCCCAGTCGCGGGCATTCTATGAGGAAGCCGTGGGTCTGTATCCGCAGAACGCCGAAGCATGGTACGGCCTCGGCATCGTGGAAAGAGTGTTGGCCGAGCGGGACTTGAAGCAATCGCGACAAGGAGTGAACAGCTCCGAAGCACGAGAGAAATCTCGGACGGCCCTGCGGGCTTCCGAGAAAGCCATCGGGAAGGCTATGCAGCTAGATCCCGGATCAGTTCACGCCCGAATGATACTCGGTGAGTCCTTCCGCATCGCGGAGCGCTACGATCTGGCGGTTAGGGAGTACCAGGAGGCTACCGAGCAGCAGCCGAAATTTGCTCCGGCTTGGGCCGGTCTTGCCGTTGCCTACAGTGCTTCCGGGGACGATCGCAACGCGCTACAAGCAGCAGCGCAGGCGCTTGAGCTAGAACCGAACGATGCGGGCACAAATGCGCTGGTGGCCGGGATTCACTTGCGCCTGAGCGATTACTCCAAGGCGGAGCCCTATGCACTTCGTGCACTGCAGCTGCAACCTGATCTTTCGAGCGCACAGATCGTGCTCGCCAAGATCTACCTATCACGTCAGAAGCCCCAGAAAGCTCTCCCCATGTTGCAGTCCGCCGTCAAAGAAGATACTGACGGTTCAACTTACTACCTGCTGGCGACAACCTTGAGGCAGCTTGGAAGATCGGCCGACGCTGCAGCAGCAATGAAGAAGTATCAGCAACTGCATGGAGCGCACGTTAGGGCCATGTCGGGCGTCCGGTAGACAGTTGTCCACGGAACTTCCAAAGCCCTTCGCGTTTTCTCCGGGCTTCGCTCAGGCGCGGGCTTGTGCGGCGAGCTTTCGGTACGTTTCACGCGCGTGGTCATAGGCCCTCCGGGCGGCAGGTAATTCGGCAGCGGAAATTTGCGCTTGCTTCTGGCTCCAGCACTGGTCCACAGACGCTAGACACCAATCGACGCTCCGCCTCAAAGGTCGCATCGCCCTTTGGCCCACCGTTAGGAAGATTGGATTCGTGTGGGAGGACGGTAGAATGCGCATTGCCATCCAGCCACTCTCCTCGACCGGTACGGCGAAATGCAAAGTCTGCAAGCTGCCGTCGGCCAGTAATTCCTTCGTGGCAACACACTGCCCGTTGAACACAACTTCTACCGGAACGGTTCGTGTATCACGGATTCTGGCTCGCTCAATACCCCAGTAGGGCTCCTTACCGTACGGCAACTCGCGAACGTCCGTTTGCGGAAGCTTCTCCAAGTAAGCTGCAGCCTGCAGCGTTACTTCCACAGTCCCTGGCCCACTGAGATGAACTTCACTATCGTTACTTCCGACGGAACTGCCATTCACGGCAAAATCCATCAAGTGGCTTCTGCCGTCCGACATATAGCTCCTGCCTTTGAGCAGAGCATCGAGCCAACCGCGATAGGTAAGGGTCCCATCGACCTTCGCATAGACCCGTCCTTGACCAACACGCGTATCAGTAATGCACGGGAAATCGGTCTCGCCGGAAACGCGCGCACGAAACCCGGCATTCAAGGTGTGATACCAGATGTTCAGTTCCCACACGTACGGCGTATCTCCGGCAGACATAAAGTCCACCGTGTTCGGATGCGTAACATCCACAATAAACTCGTTCGCCCCGATTCCGTCGAAGGGCGGTATTTCATAGTTGGGCAGTTCCTTGCTCTTCACTTCCAGTCCCCAACCGGAATGTGCATAGCCCACCACAGCTCCTTGCGATTTGGCCCATTGGAGGATCGGCAAATTCCACGTGGGCCAGTCCTCGATACGCTTTGTTCCCGGAAAGTTCTGGTCTTTGAGTCCCAGCAACACCAGATGCCCACAGTGGCTGGAAGGAAAACCAGAAATTTCAAGATCATAGTGCAGAATCCTGTCCGGCTTCGAGAGCGGGTTGTCCTGCCCGGTAAAAAACTGCTTCTGGTGGTAGTAGCAAGGCGCCCAGTTGAGTACACAACCAACGCTCAGGTGTTCTCCCTCTACCTGCCGCATCATGACGGCTGGCTCTACTCCTTCACTCGGGGTGACGTAATGAGAGCAGCCTGCCGCGTGTATGTGATGATCTCCCGAATACCATCCGTGCCTGGCGGGATTGATCCAGCGCTTCAGCTGAAATGAGAGTTTCCCGGGACTCCCTCCGTGTACCTGCAGCTGCCGCACGCCGGCGATGTACTCCGTGCCTCCGGTGCAAGTGATTTCGTAGGAGCCCTCCGGCAGCCGAATCGTTTCGCCGTCCGCGCGATACACCTGGGGCTGAAAAAAGAAGTCAGGGGCCAGCCGCTTCGACTTGTTCGGATGGATACGCCCCAACCGATCCCGAAAAATGAAAGAGGCCATGGTTGGGCCGCCACCGTCATCAGTAACCCCGAGAGTGATGGATTGTGCCGGTATGGCGGTGAATAGAATGTCGATCTCACTCTGAAACCCGACGTCTTCAGTACCCCGCCCTACGTTGAAGCTCAATTTCGCGGAACGCTGTCCCGAGTCCCGGCTGTAGATTTCCAAAATTACGTACTCCACCGCAAGTCCAGATAGGCGATTGGTGAGGGGCTTTTCCTGGTACAGCGAGATCTCTGCCCACCTGTCGCGAATCTCCGCAGGCGTTATTCGCTCCTTAGGTTCCGGGCTCAGGTCCTTCCAGGAGGAGACGTATACTGGCGCACTGTTCGGGCTTTCCACCTGCAAAGTGGCGGTAACTCCGGCCTGATTTAATACTTTCACCAGAAACAGCCGTGTCCCGTCCTGCACAAGCTCTGGAATAGCTGCTCCGCGACTGGCTCCCACCCGGCTTTCGGGATTGATGGTGATTGTGATCAAGGCATGCCGGTCCAGGATCTGCTGTAACGCTACGATAGCGGCAGATTCGTCGGTCATTGCGATGGCCGCGTTAATGCGGTCGCGGTCGGAACGGGCAAAGGGTTGGCCCAGGTAATCGAGCGCAGTGTCAATTTGACGAACCTGGTCTGCGAGTGGCTGAAGGGTCACCGGCGCATTCGGGGACGGATGTACCTCCGGTTGGCCACTGATCCAGTTAGGCGTCCAGTGGCGCTCCGACTGAGGCGGAGTGGATTCCGCGAACCCGGTCCGTTCAGCGAACACCAAAGTAGTTCCAGCGGCAATGGCCCCCAAAAGATCTCTGCGGGAAACTGGCATGTGAATTCACGAATAGTGTCTCAAATAAAGAGGACGCGGCGTGGGGCTAGTCCGGGGGACATAAATGCGGGTTGCGGCGAATGATGTGTACTCGGACCTCCGCGAATTAACCCAGCAGATTGTGGCTACATAATCGCTCGCTATTCCATCACCGATCAGCAGCGATCTTCTGGATAGTTTCCATTATATGCGCCGGCGATCTTACCGAAGCACTTATACACAGCTTGCGACTAACGTCACGCAATGCTGGCCACGATAACCATTAGACCGATCATAATTGACGTAGGTTACTTTCTCAAATCCTGGGATAAACAGCGGAGAACTCTGTCAATAGTCGCTGGAGGGTTTGATATACTCCCCCTCCGGAGGTTAGCTATTAAGTTGCATTTACCAAGTAATATAATTCGATTATTAACAATATTTCTCGCTATTTGCGGATTAGGACTGTCCCAGGACTTTCGTGCCACCATCTCTGGCCAGGTCACTGATCCGTCGGGATCGGCGATTCCAAACGCAACAATCAGGATCACCAACAATGCCACCAACGAGCTGAAGCAGGTGACCACAAACTCAAGCGGGGCCTACACGGTTCCCTACTTGAATCCCGGCGATTACACGGTGCAAATTACGGCGCACGGATTTGAAACCGCCAAGCGCACCAACGTCGTCCTTCGCGTCGCGCAGACGCTGAATCTTCCGGTCAAATTAACTGTCGGGCAGATGTCGCAGCAAGTGACAGTTACCGCCCAACAAAACACAGTGGATACCGCGAATGCTGATCGTGGACTGGTCTTTGATCCCGTCAAAACGCAGCAGTACCCGCTCAATGGACGTCAGGAATACATGCTTCTGGCGCTGACACCGGGCGTGCTGTTTACTCAGGAGCAGTTTGGCGCGAGCGGCTTCTCCGGCACGCGCGGCTGGGACGCAAACAACAGCTACAAGATCAATGGCGGCCGTCCGGGCACCAGCATCTTCCTGCTGAATGGTGCACCGATCAATGATTATGGAGGCACCTGGGAGATTTCCCCCAATATCGAGTCCGTGCAGGAATTCAAGGTGATGACTAACGTCTACGATGCGGAGTACGGACGCATGGCTGGCGGCGTGGTGAATACGACCATCAAGTCCGGCACCAACCAATGGCATGGCGACGCTTTCGATTACTGGCGCAATTCCATCATGGACGCCAACACGATTCAGAACAATGCTATCGGACGGGGACGCGGCCGCCACAATCAGCATCAATTCGGTGGTGTGGTCGGCGGACCCATTCGCAAGAACAAGGACTTCATCTTCGGCAGCTTCGAAGGCTGGCGCGAAGTTGTACCGTTTCCCACAGTCTCAAATACGGTACCGAATTTCCTACGAAGCGGAGAGAATTTCGGACAGTACAAAATCTACGATCCCATGACCACCCATCCGTGTGTGGGATCCGTTTGTCAGGGCTCGGCGTATATCCGCGATCCATTCCCGGGCAATGTCATACCATTGAGCCGCATTAGTCCAATCGGTCAAAAGATTCTCTCGTATTATCCAGCGGCGAATAGCAACAATCCGAACGCCCTGACTCAAAACTACATCGCGGCCAGCAACGAAGGCCGCTATCAATACAACCAGCCCATGTTTCGCTGGGATCATGTTTTTAACGAGAACGACAAGCTGTACACGCTGGCTGGTTTCTTTCACGGCACCGAATACCGCGACTCATCGGGATTCCCGGCTCCTGCCGGGTCCGGCGATATCAACTCCGCTCGCACCACTCAGGTCTACGTCGCCGACTGGACTCACGTGATCTCACCGACAACGGTGCTCGATGTGCGCGGATCGTTTGATCGCTACACGCAGTTCTTTCCGCGCCACACCGACTACAACTTCCTTGCCAGCGACCTGGGTATTTCGCAGATGTTCAGCGCGCCCACTGCCGGCCAGAACGTAGCACCGGTTGTGAATCTTTCTTCCTATACCCAACTCTTCGGCCTCTACAACTCCGACTCATTCGGATTCAGCACGTATAACCAATACGATTTCTCGCCAAGCATTACGATGGTGCGCGGCAAACACACCATCCATACCGGCTTCGAGTTTATCTATGCCGCGCTAGGCCAGAACAACACGGGCCAGAACTATGGCCAGCTTAATTTTGACCAGTCCTGGACACAACAACTTTCCGATAAGAGCCAGGGTCAATTTGATGGGAGTTCCGTAGCGGACCTGCTGCTCGGATATCCGACCGGTTCGAACACCCGCGTCGACAACAATGCCGCGTTCTACCGCACACGCCCCTACTATGCGGGCTACATCCAGGACAATTGGAAAGTCAAGCCCCACTTCACCATCGACATGGGAATTCGATATGACGTCCAGGTCCCGTGGAAGGAACGCTACAACCAACTCAACTCCGGGTTCGATTTCAACGCCGTAAACCCGTATAGCGACCAGATCATCGCGAACTGGAAAAATGTTGCTGCACAGTACAACGCAGCGCATCCGAACGATCCATACGGCGGCTACCCGGCACCGCCCGCACAGATTTTAGGCGGGCTTCGCTTCGCGGGCAAGAACGGACGATCGCAACGCGCTTACGCGATCGACTGGACGAACGTGCAGCCACGCATCGGTTTTGCCTGGCAGGTTGGGCCACAAACGGTATTACGCTGGGGCGGTGGGCTCTATTATCAACAGCCTCCCCAGGAAAACACAACGTATGGATTCCAGCAATCGACGCCTTACATCGCCTCACTCGATGGGATTCATCCGTCAGCCGGTTTCAACCAAACGGGACCCTACTCGCTGAACCAGCCATTTCCCGGAGGAGTTGCCCCGGTACCGGGCTCGAGCCTTGGCTTGGCGACCAACGTTGGGAATACCGTCAGCTTCGACGACTACAACTACCGCATTCCGCGAACCTGGGAGTACTCGTTCGGCATCCAACAGGGCCTTCCTTATGGGATGATCGCCGATCTCGCCTACACCGGAAACTATTCGCTCTACGAACCGGCCAGTTTTAATGAGGGCTATCTTCCCTACAGCACGTTCTTGCAAGGGCAAGCCGACCCGACCTACCTGAACCGCACCTTGCCCAATCCTTTTTACGGGATTCTGCCGAGCAACAGTTCGTTGGGTGGCAGCCAGCAGATCGGGGCGCACTCTCTGCTAAATGCTTACCCTGAATTCAATGGAGGGGTCACCAATAATCTCGGCCAGTGGGGCTATTACCGCTACGATGCGCTTTCGCTTCAGCTCGAAAAGCGGCTGAACTCGCAGAGTAAGGGAAACTTCACGTGGGTCGTCTCTTATACGTTCTCCAAGGCTTTCGAGGCGAATCATCGCATGGACAATTGGAACGCTTTCTCGCCATTGGTCCACGAACTTGATTACCAGGACAAGCCCCAGAGCATCGCCTTCAGTGGAGTATGGGATCTGCCGTTCGGCAAGGGCCGCACTTACGCCTCCGATGTGGGAAATCCAATCGTGAATGGACTGATCAGTAACTGGACGTTTGACTGGATCTTCACCTACTCGTCGGGATATCCCACCAGCTGGCCGGATCTCGTTCTAAATACCAGCATTCCGGGCTGCGGCTCGTGGTCGGTTGCGGATCAAAACTCCCAACACTGGTTTAACAACAACAAGGCGTGCTATTCGACTCGCGCTCCTTACACTTTCCATACGAACCCGGATCGTTTCCCGAACATCCGCAATCCATCCGCCCCGCAGGTCAACATCGCGTTTGAGAAATCGTTTCCGTTTAGCGAACGATATAAGCTAACGTTCCGGGGCGAGGCCTTCAACATCGGCAATACCGTCATCAGGGCGGCACCCGACACCAACTTCAACGACGCTAACTTCGGTCAGTTGCCGTTGGCACAACAGAACTTTCCGCGACTGGTGCAGCTTGCGGCGAAGTTTTACTTTTAAGACGAACGGAGGACGAAGCTAATACGCTTCCGTCCCAAGGAGCGATCCCCAAGAGCCACTTCCACCGGGTGGTTCTTGGGGATTTGTTTTATCACACGCCGGCAGTTCAGAATAGTTCCGGCGAATAGGATGCGCTCTCGGCTTGTTTGCGAAAAAGCTGCAAGATGCTGGGAGGTAGAGGGCGAGATGGGCGATACTCCATTACGGCGCCTTGCTCTTGCAAGCGCTTCGTCAACTCCTGACTATCGATATCTTGTACCGCCTTGTTCTGGTGAATACTCAACGCGGCGGCCACGCCCGCGGCCTGCCCGATGATCATGTACTGCGGCTCCATCCGCAGTGAAGAGTACGCGACGTGGCTGGCCGAGAAGCAAACGGGCACCAAAAGGTTCCTGGCCTGCTCGCGCTTCGGGACGATAACGCGGTAAGGGATCTGGTACGGTGTTACCTTCACCTGCATATCTCCCTCATTTTCTACGTTGCCTTCTGGCGTGACAAAACGTTGCACGTTATGTGAGTCACTGTTGTAGGAACCCATGCCGATCGGATCGGGCTTTTGCAACTCTGTCTGCAAATCCTTCTGAGTCATAACGAAATCGCCTACCATGCGCCGGGCTTCCCGGATATAAAGCTGATGCGGCCAGTGGTCGGTGTCCACAAACTCATCTTTGGCCAAACCCCAGCGATTGGTCTCCTCTTGGAGAGCTCGCGGAACATGGGGATCATGTGCCAGGAAGTAAAAGAATCCCTTCGTGTAATTCACGTGATCGTCCCAGATTTCCTTGCGCCGCGCGTAAGATCCATTCGGATAATCCCAGCTCTTCCCGATATAGTCGGTTGAGAATGGTCCCTGGTTGTTGAAGTCTGCCTTGTGATTTGGGATACGGGCTATCAAAGTTACCTCTCGCAGCATGGGCGACCGGCCCAGTTGCTTGGCCTTGGCTTCGAGAAGTCGCGACAGCAATTCGTAACGCTGAGGGTTATAGTCCGGGGGTTTGGGAAACGCAACCTGGTTGGCCGGATCGTCCGACAGAATCATGCGGAAATTGTAGGCCTGCACTTTCTTATCTGCGGAGCCTGTCTGACCCTTTGGTTCAGGGGAGATTTCTGGCAGCAGGTGATGGTTGCTATCGTACGCGCTTATCGGAATCAGGAACTGGTGAAAGGGAGTCCGCTCGCGAACGCCGGCCAGACTTTCGCCGTACTTCGAACTTGCCTCGCGGCCCCAGGTGAAACTCACTCCGGCCTGGGCCATCAAATCACCCTCATAGGAACAGTCGGCAAAAGTCTTGGCGTGGAAAACCGACCCGTCCTCCGTAGTGATAGATGTTATTTCCGCGCCATTTTTCTCTACTCCGCCGTGCTCTCGCAAGCGGCGATGCAGCAGCACGTCGACTTTCGCCTCTCCGAGCATCTCCCTCAATACCTGCTCTCCCACGTGCGGCTCGTAATACCAGGCCAGTGCCTGTGCGAATCGTGGAAGATCATACTTCTGTCCCACCCGCCAATAGAATTCCAGAGCATAACCGCCGATCACCTCTTTCTTTCCGAAGTCTGTCCGGGACAGCCCCCCTGTGGCCATGCCGCCCAGATGTTGGCCTGGTTCAAGCAGCGCCACCTTCAGGCCTTCGCGGGCGGCCGATACAGCGGTCATCACTCCGCCGGCAGTTCCGCCATAGACAATAAGGTCGTAATTGCTCTGTGCGGAAACAGAGGTAGTGAATATCGCGGTTACGCAGAGGAGCAAGGAATAGATACGCATCGTCTCCGGAAATTTTCGCTTTTCGTTAGGCCGTTGGGGAAGTTTCCTGGCGTATCTTTGACTTGTTACGTCTTGTTTTTATAGGGATGAAGGACAACCGGCCAGAAGCGGACCAACCCGCGCCCGCTCAACTCCGCGTTCACCACGACTTCGAAGTAGGCCGGCGATCCCTTTGCTTTCCAAAGACGTTCCAACTGGTCTAATCCATTGCTACTGGTCAGAAATGAAACCAACGCGGAAGTGTGGCGGGAGGCGAGGATCAGAAGACGTGTGTGACCGCTGTGGCCTGGCAGTAACGCGATAACGCCCGGCCAGACGGTCCGCTCCGGCGACTCGACTATGCTTTCGATGCGCTTCGGCTCATTTGGCGCCGGATTCCGCAGTTTCACATATGTCTCGTGGGCTCCCAATTCAAAGCTCATTCGATCAAGATAAGGACGGAGCGGCGTAAGTGTTCCCCACGTTCCCACCGCAATCATGTTCTCTTTATCGAGCGCTTCCAGAGGAGCATCCGCGCTACTCGTAACGGCGGTTTGCCATCCAAAGCCGTCCAGATAACGGGCCAGCCGTATGCAAGCGAACGTATCTGAAGTAACGGTGTAATTATCTGCTAGCGAAGAGTGCCCGAGTTCCCGCTCTAGTGTGCGATATAGCGGAGAGGCATCCCGGTCGGCAAAGCTGTTCACCTCCGTGTCGCGAAACATAATAGACGAATTCGGCGAGCGGCCAGGCGGACGAAATGAAAAGAACGCGGGCGTAGGAAGAATGATCCTGGTCTGGCGCCCATTCGAAAAGAAGGCCTTCCACAGCCAGGCGCCATCCTCCGGCTTGGCCTGCTTCCCGGCGGTGTGTGCTTTTCGCAGTAGGATTGCCTGGTATGCGCAAAAAACCAGCAGCAAAACAACAGCTGCCACCAAGCACACGATGAGCCGCCGACTCTTGGGTTCCCGAAGAGGAGGGCCAGAAGCCGTCGCGACGGGAGCGGCCGCCAACGCGGCCGCGGAGGTACGGGCAGTCTCTACCTGGACCTGGTGCGAACCAAGCGGAATACTGAGCCGCTCGCGGCTAGTTTGGCCCTCTTCCTCATAAAACTTTTCCAGGCGTTGGCGGAGCCGTGAAATCTGCACCCGAACCGTCGCATCCGTCTTTGGATCAAAATGCGAAGAACGGCCCAGCGCCTCTGTCCCGATGGCATACTCGCTGATCTGGGCGTCCCGGTTCTTCCACAGGTAAATGAGCAGCGACCGGAGCGCGGGCGTGTTTTGAAATGTGCGGCTGCCCAGAACATGGCTCACACTTTCTCCCGGCGCGTCGGTGGGATCCGTCGGACTACAAAGCAGCGCGGCTCCCCCGCTCACGTGTGCCCCGAAATCACTCTGCAACTTTTCCATACGATGGACTATTTATCTCAGGCAAATGATTGATTTTAAACCGTAACACGCCGTAACAAACACCTGGAAACTTGTATGTCTCTTTCGAAGAGCACAAGATGAGCCATTAGGCGTTTCATTATATTTCAGGAGTATCGGCGTGGAAGATAAGACGTTCAGGACACTGTTGGTTACTGGCGCGCTAGGGTTGTGGGCAGTCCTTGGCTCAGTCATGCTATTGGGCCAGTCCTTCGAGGCACAGGTAACGGGTCTCGTCAAAGATCAGTCGGGAGCGGTTATTCCCGGCGCAAAGCTCACTGCGACGAATCTGGCGACTCGAACTTCCTATTCTTCGGTAACAAACGATCAGGGCATTTATCGATTCCCGTCGCTACCACCGGCCGAATATCAAGTTACTTGCCTGGTTAAAGGATTCAAACGGTTTGAACAGGGGCCGGTCACGTTACAGGTGGCCCAGGTTCTCGAGTTGAATATTGGCCTCGAGCCTGGCCAAATCTCGGAACAGGTGACCGTCTCAGCGGCTCCACCACCGCTCGATACCCAAACCGCGACACTCGGCCAAGTGGTAACCACGCGCAGCATCCAAAGTCTGCCGCTTAATATCCGAGATCCTCTCGCCCTGGTTGCTCTCACTCCCGGAGTTATCCTGGGGCCCTCCTTCGGCAACGGCGGTGGCAACGACGTCGGCCGAAACTTCTTTAAATCGGATTTCAACGTCGGCGGCGGCCGGTCTGGCTCGCAGGAGATTCTGCTGGATGGCGCCCCGGATACCACTCCCGATATTAACCGCGGCGTAATCAATCCGCCGGTGGACTCTGTCCAGGAGTTCAAGGTTCAGGCTCAAAGCTACGATGCCCAGTTCGGCCGGACCTCCGGGGGTATCGTCAATGTGATCACGAAGTCCGGAACCAATAGCATTCATGGCGTCGCCTATGACTTCGAGCGCCACAGTGTACTCGATGCCAATAACTGGTTCAACAATGCGAACGGTCAGCCGCTTCCTTCCTTTCAGCGTCACCAGTTTGGTGGAAACGTGGGCGGCCCCGTCCTGAAAAGCAAGTGGTTCGCCTTCGGCGATTTTGAGGGTCTCCGCCAGGCTTATCCGCAGACGAGCTTGAGCACCGTTCCTACTCCTCTGCAGCGCCAGGGCGACTTTTCGCAGACCTTCACCAACACCGGCACTCTGATCCGTATCTACGATCCCGCATCCGTGGTCACTCTGCCGAATGGCACAAGACAAAGAAGCCAATTCCCCCAAAATAAAATACCGGTGAGCAGGTTCAGCCCCGTGGCCCAAGGAGCGTTGCAGTATCTTCCTTTGCCGAACCGGCCCGGGGACCCGCTTACAGGTCAGAACAACTACATCTTTTCAGCGGATTCAATTCTGAACAGCAACAAGTATGATCTGCGCACCGACGCAAACTTCTCGGATAACACTCGTATGTTCATCCGCTTCTCCCGCCAGGAAGATACACGCCAGGTTCCCGGAACCTTGCCGCTTCCCGCTGGCGGAGGACGTCTGACGACAGACCACTATTCGCAGGCAGTAGCCGATCTCACCCACGTGTTCTCGCCCACCGTAGTGGGAAACATACAGTTCTCCTTTACCCGGGCACTCGCATCTCAGTACGGCGCTTCCCAAGGCTTCGATCTGTCCACGCTGAATCTTCCGGCTTCGTTTACGTCCCTTGCAGCGCCACAATTTCCTGTGTTCAACATTGGAGACGTAACGGGTACATCCAACGGCGGTGATTCCTTCACGCAGTACCAGCCTCGGAACGTTTGGTCTACCCTCGGCAGCATCGCGTGGCAGCACGGCACACACAATTTCAAATTCGGAGGAGACTGGCGCGTCCTTGATTTCAATGAAGGCCAGAACAGTTCCGCGTCCGGCACCTTCTCCTTCGGGCGTCAGTTCACGCAAGGGCCCAACCCGATCCAGGCAAGTGGGGCGGGCGGTTATGGATTCGCTTCATTCCTGCTTGGCGATGCTTCCAGCGGATTCATCAATGCAATCAATCCTATTTCCACGCAAGGGCTGTACTACGCGGCATATGTACAGGACGACTGGAAGGTCAGCAGCCGTTTGACGGTCAACCTGGGTCTGCGCTGGGATGTGGGAATCGGCAGCCGCGAAAAATATAATCGCCTGGCCTACTTCGATCCGAGCGCGCCGAATCCTCTCGGCCCGGCGGCAGGTTTGCCGCAACTGACAGGCGTTCTCGCCTGGATCGGGAAAGAAAATCCCAGTAACCAGCAGCAAACCGACTGGCTGAACTTTGGTCCCCGTGTCGGATTTGCCTACACGCTCCGGCCAAAGACGATCCTACGTGGCGGCTATGGAATCTTTTTCCTTCCCCGTAATATTCAAGGCAACGGCGATGGAGCCGTGGAGGCTGTTCGCACTACTGACATGCAAGCCTCGCTGGACAACATCACTCCTTTCAACACGATCAACGATCCATTTCCACAGGGGATTCTTCCGGCATTGAATGATCGCAACCCACTGGCCAACGTGGGATCCAGCATAGCCGCGCCCGAGCATCAATTCAAAACGGGCTATTCGCAGACCTGGAGTCTCGGAATTCAGCACGAATTACCTTGGGGAATGGTCCTGGATGCTCACTACTGGGGCAGCAAAAGCACACATCTCCCTGTGACCTGGAACCTGAATCAGTTGCCGGATCAGTATTTGGCGCTCGGGTCAAGCCTGAATAACTCCGTGCCGAATCCGTTCTACGGCGTCATCAAGAACGGAACGCTTTCCGCGCCCACCACCACGCGCCAGCAGTTACTGTTGCCTTTTCCGCAGTACACCGCGATCACACAGGTATTCGTCCCTGCAGCGAACTCCACGTACGAAGCAGGTACTCTTCAGTTGGAGAAGCGCTTATCGCCCTCCTTTACTTTCCTGGCCGCCTACACGCGTTCAAAAGCGATGGACGACGTACGCACTCCTTATGATCTGTACAACCGGCGACTGGAAAAAGGGCTCTCCGCCTTCGATGCTCCCAACCAGTTTCGCTTTAGTGGCGTTTGGAATATACCGTTTGGGCACAATCGGGCGTTCGGGAAAGGACTCAATCCCGTCCTCGATACCATCCTCGGGGGTTGGGATCTCAGCGGCATCGTATCGGTTCAGAGTGGCTTCCCCATCTCGATCAGTCGGAACGTCAACAGCAACGGCACCTCGGCATCACTCGAGAATCCCACGCTTGCCCGATGGTTTAACACGAGTACGTTCACGGTTGCCCCTACCTACACGTTCGGCAATGTTGGTCCCGTTTTGCCCAATATTCGAACAGACTCTGTGCGCAACGTGGATGCGGTGCTCGTGAAAGACTTTTCCTTCAGCATTCGCGACCACTCGATCACTACTCAGTTCCGCTCCGAGTTCTACAACCTGTTCAACCACCCGCAATTCGGGGCGCCGAACGGCAGCATAACTTCACAGTCCTTCGGCAGGGTAACGTCGCAAGCGAATAGCCCGCGCGACATTCAGTTCGGACTCAAGGTGAACTTTTGAAATCTGCGTACTTGCACATGAACCGACGTCGTTTCTGCCAAAGCTCCCTTTCTCTTCTCGCCGCTTCCCGCCTGGGCGCACAAGCCAAGGAGCTAAGCTGCGATGTGCTCGTCGTGGGCGCTGGCGTGGGAGGGTTCGCTGCCGCGTTGGCAGCTTGCCGCAACGGCATGCGTGTCATTCTCACCGAAGAAACGGATTGGATCGGTGGGCAGCTGACGGCGCAGGCCGTTCCACCCGATGAGCATCCTTGGATCGAGGAGTTCGGCTGTACGCGCAGCTACCGCGACTACCGAACGGCTGTACGAGAGTATTACCGCCGTCATTATCCACTGACCGAAGAAGCGCGTGCCCAGCCGCATTTGAATCCGGGCAATAGTGGCGTGTCACGGCTCACCCACGAATTTAGAGTTTCTGTGGCGGTCCTTCAAGGGATGGTTGCGCCCTATATTGGCAGTGGTCAGCTTACGGTCTTTCTTCAGCACGTGCCTATCTCCGCGACGACAAACGGCGATCGCGTCACCAGCGTGACCGTATCCGATCTTCAGCGCGGGATCAGTCGTACGGTTCTTGCCCGAATGTTTATTGACGGGACAGAACTCGGGGACCTGCTCCCACTCACAAAGACTGAGTTTGTGACCGGCGCGGAGGCGCAAAACCGGACTGGCGAAATGCACGCCGCCACCGAGGCGCAGCCCGCAAACAACCAATCCTTCACGTTCTGCTTCGCGGTTGATTTAATCGATGGAGAAGACCACACCATCGACCGTCCCGTCGACTATCAGTTTTGGCGGGATTACGTCCCGAAGCTGACGCCTCCCTGGACAGGAGCGCTCCTGAGCTGGTCCATGTGCGATCCGAAAACCCTCAAACCCCGGAACGTATCTTTTCTTCCTAACCCGGGTGCCGAGAAGGTGCCGGGCCTCAATCTGTGGATTTATCGCCGGATCGCGGATCGCGCGAACTTCCTAGCTGGTAGCTACCGCAGCGACATCACCCTCGTGAATTGGCCCCAAAACGATTACTGGCTTGGCGATCTGGTTACGGCGGACGCGGAGCGTAGAAAGGAACTGCTCCGCCAGGCAAAGCAACTCAGCCTTTCTCTTCTCTATTGGATGCAGACCGACGCACCCCGTCCGGACGGAGGACATGGTTGGAAAGGACTCAGACTCCGCAAAGACATCGTCGGAACGGAGGATGGAATGGCGAAATCCGCGTATATCCGGGAAGCCCGGAGGATCGAGGCGGAGTTCACAATTCTTGAGCAGCACGTCGGTACGGACATGCGCTCTCATTTCTTGAAAAAGCCGCCGCAAGAAATCGAAGCTGAATCTTTCGCCGATACGGTAGGAGTCGGATGTTACCGCATCGATCTGCACCCTTCCGCCAGTGGCGTCAACTACATCGACGTCAGCTCTTTGCCGTTTCAGATTCCGATGGGCGCTCTGATCCCGAAGCGGATAGACAATCTTCTTCCCGCTTGCAAGAATATCGGAACCACCCACATTACGAACGGTTGCTACCGGCTTCATCCCGTGGAGTGGAACATCGGTGAAGCCGCTGGCGCTCTGGCTGCGCATGCGATTCGCACTCAGGGAATCCCCAGAGCCATTCGCCGGAATGCCAAAATGCTCGCCGATTTCCAGAAAGTCCTTGTGGAACAGGGCTTCGAACTCTCCTGGCCTCGCATTCATCCTGTGTAGACTGCCGAGCTTACACATCGGGCCAGACGCCGATCTTCTCAGCACAGGCGCAAGGCGGTGCACAACGAGGAGAATCGGGAGCGCCCGGTTCGGCTACGGCGCCCCCGGAAGTATCGCTCAGTCCACTAGAACCGGAAATGCAAACCGAACTGCATCTGCCTCATGGGAACCTGCGTGTAGGTGATCTGCCCCGCCCCGCTTTGGTCGACATAACTTCCCGGAAGCCCGAGGTTCACGTGATTGAACACGTTGAACGCGTCCGCCCGTAGCTCAAGCGATCGGCGCTCGCTGGCCAGCAGGTTCTTTGATAGGGAGAAGTCCGATTCGAACAGATTGGGGCCACGCAGAGAGTTGCGTCCAGCCGTGCCGTTCCGGAACGGTTGCTGCGGCTCCGTGAATGCAGCCGGGTTGAACCAGAGCGCAGCGCCCGGATTTGGCACATCGGGGTTCCCGACGACATCCGCGCGCACCTGCGAAAAGTCGGTGTTAAGCAGCGGGGCGTTTGACACGAGCGGCGTAAATGGCAACCCGCTGGCAAAGGTGTGCACACCGCTCAAACGCCATCCTCCGAGAATCGCGTCCGCCACCCGGTTGCCGCCCAACGTCCAATGGCGGGTGCGCCCGAACGGCAGGTCCCAATTGTGTTCGAGCGTCACCGTGTGCTCCCGATCCCAGGATGCAGGACCATGATCGTTGCGCACGTTGCGAACATCTGACGGAAATCCGCCCCCTTCCGTATTCGTCATCGCCTTTCCCCAGGTATAAGTCAACAGGAAGTCCAAGCCGCGCGAAAACTGCCTTTGCAGCTTGGTCTGCAGCGCGTTATAACTTGAGTTGTCGCAGTTGCAGTACTGAACAATCGACTGCGTCAGTCCAAAAGCCTGGTAAAACGGCCGGCGGGGGTTCAAATCACCCGGCCCAGGCACCGCCTGGTTTTCGTTCAGCGATTCGAACAGGTGCCGGCCGACGTTGCCCACATATGCCACCTCAAGTGCCATGCTCGGAGTCAGTTGCTGCTGCACAGTGAAGTTCCAGAAATACACCTCCGGAATGCGATAGGAATTCAGGGGCCACGTGAAGTAGTTGATGCCGATACCGTCGGGTAGCGGATAACGCCCGGTTGCGCCCACCGGTGGGTTAATTGGCACCGGCGGCCCGTTTAGCAGGTTCAGTGCGGGGACATACTGGTTCGGCGGATTCAGGCTCTGTGAATTCACAATCGGTGGATTGTAATCGGCTCCTTGCCCAAACACCGCGCCCAGACCGCCGGGGTTAAAGCTCTGGCCGTAGCCCGCACGAATCACAGTCTTATCGGCCGCTTGATACGCAACACCAAACCGTGGGATAAAGCCGACGTTGTATGGCTTCACTCCCATGTTCAGCGGCACATCGCCAATGCCCGCCGCCAACACCTCACCCGTGGTCGGATCGAAGCTCCCGGCGCCGCCTGGTTTCGCTGCCACCTGGGGCAGATAGTTCTCGTAGCGCACCCCATAGTTCACCGTCAGACGCGGCGTCACGCGCCACGAATCTTGGACGAAGAAGAATAGTCGTGTCTCGCGCAGTCCCGGATAGTAGTTCGAGCCAGTGTAGTAGCGCCCGAACGTGCCTGGCAGGCCCAACAAATAAGACGCCACTGCTGAACCGGTCGAGGCCGCGCCGCCCGCGAGCTGATCCAATGCCGGGTCCCCCGTCGTCTGATCCGTAAACGTCATCTCGCCCGAACGATGCGAGTCACTTGGGATCCGCTGCTGCTGACCCCTCCGTATATCCGCACCAAATTTAACTGTGTGATTGCCGGCCGTTTTCGTCCAGTTGTTCACCCACTGAAACTGGTTCTCCGTCTCTTTCAGTGGGCAATTGCATTGATTTACCGCTAATGAATATCCGAACTGAAACGCGCCGTCACCCTGAATATTAAATGACGGCATGCCGCTGGTCTCCGGAGAACCCGTATTCAAACCTGGCAGTCCGGCGTCCGTCGCCGGCGTAGAGCCGACATCATTCGGTTGCACGCGAATCCGGTAGCGATAGAAACCAAACCGAGCGTCCGTAATGAGCGTCGGGCTGAACGTGTGATCGAAGCCCAAAGCGAGACTCTGGTTACGGTCGATCGAATCGCCCGAAAAGCCGAACGCCGTCGGTCCGCCCGCCAAATCACCGAATGCTGCCGGAGAGTAATTATTGAAATCCGCCAACGTGTAGCGCCCGAATACGTGGGTTGTGCTGCTCAGGTTGTAATCCACACGCCCGTTGTATTGGTCCGAATCAAACCGTTGTACGCCTTCACTGATGTAATTGTTCGCGATTCCCGTTCCGGCGTTTGGTAGCGGCAGCGACGAGAGTAGCTTGCCCATGGGCGCGGCAACCGGCACCATGTTCACCACTCCATTTTTAGAAAAGACCCGCCGTCCCGCACCTGTCGCGGGGTCTCCCGTGCTCGGATCAAACACCATTCCCGCGCGCGCAGGCACTTGCCCGCCGTCGGTCGTCGTCACCAGGCTAAGGCTGCTGCAAGGTGTGGCCGACGTACTTCCATCACCGCAGATATAATTCCCAAGCAGGGCGGTCAAATCGCCGCTACGTTCTGCGGCCGTAGGCACTGTCGTCACCAGTGAGCCGCCTGTTCGCCGTCTCGTTCCCTGATAATCGAAGAACCCAAACAGCTTGTCTTTAATAATTGGCGCTCCTACAGACCCGCCAAACTGATTCCACTTCAAGGGCGGATTCAACTGAGTAAACGGATCGGTGGCATTTGTATAGCTGTTCCGCAGGTATTCGAACAGCGATCCATGCCACTGATTTGTCCCTGACTTTGTGGTCGCCTGGATCAGTGCTCCTGAGGCCGAGCCGAACTCTGCATCGTAGTTGCTCGTGCTCACCTTAAACTCCTGCAGCGAATCAATTGTCGGGTTCACCACTGCAATCCCAAGAATTGCGCTCTCATTCTCCGTTCCGTCCAGCAAGAATCCGTTTGCCGTAAAGAATTGGCCGTTCACATTGGCCTGGATGCCTTGCTGCGGATTCTCCGCCGCCGAGTGCTGCCATGAATTCGCTTGCGTTCCTGGAATCTCGAGCAACAGGTTAGTCACGTTTCGATTCAACTCCGGCAACTGCTGTACTTGCGTACCCGTTAACGTTGTCGCAATCTCGGCGCGGTCGGTGGTCATCAACGGCGTCGCATCGGTTACCGTTACGTTCGTCTGCACGTTCGCCGGCGTCAGCTTCGCCTCCAGGTGTGTAGTCGCGTCTACCTGGACGGTGGCATTTGCCGTGTATGCGCCGAATCCCGCCTCCTGAATCTTCACTTGGTAGCGGCCTGCCAGCAGGTGCGTCTGCGAAAAGTTGCCGTCGGCGCTGCTCACTACGTTGTACACCGCTCCGCGATCCAGATCCGTGATCTCAATCTTCGCGTTCGGAAGCAATCCCCCCGATGCGTCCTCCACCGTTCCCGAAATGTTACCGAAAACAGCCTGAGACCAAATGCTCACGGCTGCCAATACCGCAATGGCCCCCCACCGCAGCGTTCGCCGGACGTTCACTGGAATTCCCATTTTGTTCAACTCCTCTGACTCCTCTTAAGACAATCTGCGCTCGCGCAGCCCGTGCCTCCAATCTACTGCGGTAGTGCTCCCCCGTCTAGATGCACGTGCAGCTGAATGCTGCCCAACGTGCGATGGTTTGTTTCCGCTCGAATCTTTAACAGTCTGACGGCCGCTTTGCGCTCTGCCGGAGTCCGCATCTCGAAATCGAAGCTGAGGCTGCCGTGGGCAGGAACGTTTCCCTGCTCAGGTGGCCGCCGAATGTAGTGCAGTCCTTCCGGCAGATCCACAAGAATGCTTACCGGCACTGCCTGCTCTGTAGGATTTTCTACCACCACCGGCACCGTCAAAAATGTATCGAAGTTGACCGCCACCTCCGGCGACACCAGTCCCGCCAGCCGCTCCAGCCCGTGAGCCTGGTAGAACTGCCGGTAGAAGTGCCACGATCCGCCGAACTCGATCGTCACCGTCGTTTTCGCCTCCGGAGTGAAACCTGGCGCTTTGTGGAACGGAATTGCTCCTTGTCTGATGCCCTCGAATACATCACCCGTCACCGTACCGGCGACATACGATTTCCCAAGCACAAACTTCACGGGATTGCTCAGGTAGCCCAGATCACCGCTTTGAAGCCCCTTCTTCGCCATCATGCCGCTATCACCCTGTGTCAGGTGTTCGGCGCATGACTCGGCCGCAATCCTGGCATAAGAAATGTGTTGCGATGGGGAAATGTCAGCCGTAGCGTAACGCGGCCCCTTGCCGTCCAGAAACTCGGTATTCGTCGCGTCACTGAAGTAGTACAACTTTTGTGCTTGCCACGGCCGCAGCCCTTCGGTGAAGTTCCCAATATCGTAGCGATTGCGTGGCGGCGTCACCTGTTCGGGAAACGATGTCGGATCGCCAGCCAGATCAAACGCTTCGGTCGCCAGTACTCCGGCCGCCTGATGATCCCCGTGATTCTCACCTGCCGAATATGCCGGTAGCCACGTCGCGATAACTGCCGGACGAATCAGCCGGACCAGCCGCACCAGCTTTCCCAATGAATCGCCGTGATTCCACGATTCCAATGACCCCAGAACGTTCTGCCCCGGCGTGTCGGTTCCGTTTAGAAACCAGATGTTTGATACTCCAAATCGCTGCCAGGCGCGATGTGCCTCAATCTCGCGGATCGCCCCCAACGTCGCGGCTTGCTCCTGCCCGACTACATTGCCACCTTGGTTCCCCCGGGTGCCATATACGACAGCTACTCGTTTATGTTCGTCGAGAATGGCCCTCGCCAGATATCCGCTGATCTCCGATTCATCGTCCGGATGTGCCACCACCACCAAGAGATCAGCTTGGAAACGACTATCCGGCGGCGGGTTTTGGGCATCCCGCCCAGCTGCCAACAGCGAAGAAAGACAGAAAAGCGCCGATAAGAGCGACAAAGAATAACGCATCATCACCTATTTGTGTTTATCTCGCTGTGGATATCCCGGCCCGGAACGGATCCTGCCGACCGCTGCGGTTGGAACGATTCGAATTCCGTGTGTCAAATCGATTCCGTATGGCCCTTCGCGAGTGTCTCACCAGTGTAAGCGACACAAGGACCGCAGGTTACACTCTAGTTTTGGCTTAGCATCGCAGAAAGCCCGCTGGGGTGCCCAGCGGCACTTCTCACCGTCTGAGTTCCAACTGGCTTAAACTCATTGCTGCGCATTTCCGCTCACTCCAAGAAAATCGTTTTCCTGCTCTGGGGCTTCGCCTTCTTGAGTTATCTGCTGCGCGTCAACATTACCGTAGCGCAACAATACCTTGCGCGCGATATGTCGTTGAACGACATTCAGGTGGGTTATGTATTTTCAGCGTTCCTGATCGGTTACTCGATCTTTCAGGTACCCGCTGGCATCTTGGGCGATCGATTCGGACCACGTGTTGTCCTGACAGTGTGTGGCTTGTTATGGGGTATGACCACCCTCTTGACCGGCCTCGTGCCCGGGCTGCTATTGAAAGGTGCCGGGCTCGCGCTTGGCTCTCTTCTCCTGATCCGTTTTCTGCACGGTATGGCCGAGGCGGCGACGTATCCGGTAGCCATGAATGCGGTTGCGATCTGGATTGCGCCATCCCGGCACGCCTTCATAAGCTCTCTTATTTTTACTGGCTCGACACTGGGTTCGGCATTCGCGCCACCCTTCGTAGCCTCCCTAATGAACCAATACGGGTGGCGGGCGACCTTTTATCTTTCGGCAGTATTTCCCATCGTATTAGCAACGTTTTGGTGGAGGCAGAGTAAACATGAGAAGAAACCGAGGACGTTGGCGCGAACCGACTCTCCGCGGGATCGTAAGCGTACTTGGCACGTCCTGACCAAGCCAGCCATCTTCATTCTCTGCTTGAGTTATCTGCTGTATTGCTATGCGATTTCGATCTTTGTTTACTGGCTCTTCAAATACCTGGTGGATGTCCGCCACCTCAGCATCGTAAATAGCGGGTGGGCTAACAGTCTTCCGTGGATAGCGGCATCAATAGCAGTTCCTGTGTTCGGTTATATCAGCACGAAACTCTCGAGCCACATGGGATATCTTCCGGCCCGACGATTGGTCGCGACGAGTTGTCTGCTGGTTTCTGCCTGCCTTATGTCTGTGGGAGCAAGCGCGCACAGCATCGGCTTGGCTCTCGCTGCCATCGCTGTAAGCGTTGCACTACTCTTCAGCACTGAGTCTTCTTATTGGTCAACCGCCATTGAACTGGCTCGCGAGGATGCGGGAGCCGCGAGCGGGCTCATGAATTTATCCGGCAATCTCGGTGGAGTCCTGGCGACCAGCGCTGTTCCGGTTCTCGTGATGCATTTCGGGTGGTTGTATGCGCTGCTCTCCGGCTCGGTGTTGGCCGTGCTGGCAGCGGTAGCCTGGTTTTTTATCAAACCTGATTCCGGAGCGAACACGAAGGGAACGTAGATTGAAGAACAGAGCCAATCAGATCATCCGTTCTGCCGCTTATGTGATCCTCCTTTGCTTTGCGGCAAGCGTCACGAATGGGCAGGAGCCGCAGCACTCTCCCGATGCCGAGTCTCTGCGGGATGAGATCACGACCCTTTACCGGCAGCAAGCTCAAGTCAAGTCGTTCTCGCAGACTGCTCTGAGTCCTGATGGTTTGCACATCGCGTGGAGCGTTGATGGACCCGAGAGCGGCACACAGCAGATACACGTGGCGGAAACAGAGCGGCCCAACGAGGCCGTACGCGTTAGCGCGAATCCAGCGAAACAATCGTGCACGGAACATGATCCGGTCTGGTCGAAAGACGGCAAGCAACTGGCTTTCCTGTCGGACTGCGCCACGCCCGGACAGATTCAACTGTTTATCCAGGACGTGAGTGCAGGGCCGCGGCATCCGCGGCAGCTCACGCATTTAACCGGCTTCCTTTCCCATCCACAGTGGGCCCCGGACGGCCGAGACATAGCGTTGTTGTTCGTCGAACATGCAAGCAGAGCACCGACGCCAATGGCGGCTGAAGCCAAGGCAGTAGGCGTAATCGACGATCTTCAGAACACTGACGTCCAACGCTTGGCTGTGACGAATGTAAACACGGGCGTGACAACGCAGGCAACTCCAGCCGGCCTATATATTTTTGAATACGATTGGTCGCCCGACGGGCAACAGTTTGCCTATACCGCCGCCCCTCCGCCCGGCGATGATAACTGGTATATCGCGAAGCTTTACACACAGCCCTGGACAAAGCCGGACTCCGTACAGATCTACAAACCGCGTCTGCAAATCGCGCTGCCACGCTGGTCGCCCGACGGCAAATCGATCGCGTTTATTCAGGGCCTCATGAGTGATCAGGGCGGTACCGGAGGCGAGATCTATACGCTTCCTTCGACCGGTGGGCAGGCTCGTGACCTTACGCCGGAGCGCCCGTCGTCGCCTGCCTGGTTCACTTGGGTCTCCGATCACGAGATGCTGTTTACCGAGTTCGCTGGCGGGTCCATCTCGATCGGCACTCTGGACGTGACACGCGCAACAACCAAGACAATATGGCGAGGAGCTGAAAGTATCCGCTCCGGGCCGGCCCAGACCAGCCTCTCCGTTGCCCAAGTCGGCGGCACACTGAACACTGCCGTGATTCGCACGTCTTGGTCGATGCTTCCCGAAGTCTGGAGCGGCCCCCCGGGGCGCTGGAAGCAGGTAACCTCCGTGAACTCATCGGTTGATCTGCCGCTTCCGAAATTCGACAACGTTACATGGAAAGACGATGCTTTCAGCGTGCAGGGCTGGCTGCTCTATCCCAGTAATTACGATCCGGCAAAGCGTTACCCGATGCTGGTAGCAGTTCATGGCGGCCCTGCCTGGATCGCCACTCCGGTATGGAAGGCTGCGGATTTCAACACAACTCTGTTCACGAATCTTGGCTATTTCGTGTTTTTCCCCAACGCGCGCGGGAGCTATGGGCAAGGCGAGAAGTTCACCCAGGCCAACCGGCGCGATTGGGGCTTTGGCGATCTGCGCGATATGCTCGCGGGTGTTGATACGGTCGTGAACAAGTATCCGGTGGATAACAACCGGGTAGGGATCTTGGGGTGGAGTTATGGCGGCTCAACAGCCATGATGGCCATCACCCAGACCAACCGGTTTCGCGCCGCGGTTGCAGGCGCAGGAGCCGGCAACTGGCAGAGCTACTATGGCCAAAACTCAATCGATAAGTGGATGATCCCGTATTTCGGGGCATCCGTATACGACGATCCGGCCGCCTACGCGCGGTGCTCGGCTCTTACGTACATCAAAAAAGCAAAGACACCAACATTGGTGCTCGTGGGCGAGAGAGACGGGGAGGCGCCTCCTGCTCAGTCCATTGAGTTCTGGCATGCGCTAAGGGAGTTACGCGTGCCTACGCGGCTCGTGATCTATGCCGACGAAGGGCATAGCTTTGTTAAGCAAAAGGACCAGATTGATGCGACGTTACGAACTGTTGAATGGTTCGACCGGTACATGAGTAAGCGGTAGGTTCCAAACAGCGAATGGGCAGCAGCTCTACAACTGGTACCGGCGCGTGGACGGGGCGGTGAAAACATTAACTTCGCTACGGCCGGCCTTTTTCGCAGCGAGCGTGAATCGCGGTTCGTCCTGCTGCCCTCGGCCGACTGCTTGCAACAGGCTCTCTGCAATGCCTGGAGCATGTTTAAACCCGTGGCCCGAGCCTCCTCCAATTAGCCACACGTTGTCGAAAGCAGGGTGGCGATCGGCCAGCAAATCTGCGTTCGGCGTGCTCTCGTAATGGCATACACGCGTCGCCTTTAACGCTATGGGCAGAGATGGAAAACGTGAACGGAGGTAATCGGCGGCTTCTGCAATCTGAGAGTCCGTCACAGAACGGTTCCCGGTATCCGGGTCAAAGCTCGGGCCACTACGATGAAATGCGACCTTGATCCCCGCGCCGTCTATATTGGGAAACCCATAAGGCAGCCGTTCATCAGTTTGGTCGATCCAAACGGGCATTCGGGCGGGATCGAAAGCCGCAGCGGATTGGGGAGCTTCGAAGAAGAATAGCTCCTGACGCGTGGGCCGGATAACTTCCAGCTCTCTTGGAAACAGCTTAGGGAGCCATGATCCACAGGCGAAGATGAAGACATCAGAATGTAGGCGCCGCCCGTTTGTGGTGTTTATAAAACCAAGGTGCTCACTGCCCGTTTCGACCGGATGAACTACTGCGCTCTCGAACACGACCCCTTCTTTGAGGGCCGTCTTCATTACGCCCTCTACCGATCTTTCCGCGAGAAGAGCGCCACTGCCGGGCTCGAAGATGGCC
Organism: Bryobacteraceae bacterium; assembly: GCA_035475295.1. Taxonomy (GTDB): domain Bacteria; phylum Acidobacteriota; class Terriglobia; order Bryobacterales; family Bryobacteraceae; genus Bog-105. The sequence goes on along the minus strand of DATIMM010000064.1, from coordinate 21,091 downwards.
CTGCTTCGTTCGGGCAAGGACCAATGGGAGTAACGCTTTCGCAGTTCGTCACTGCCCAGCAGTTCGTAGGTGATTCCAACGCGATCGAACACCGTCTGCGTTTCTGCCAACCCAGGCTCCTCGGCTGCGGCGATCCAAAGAGCACCCGTTTGTTGAAAGCAGAAGCGCACCCCAGCTAGATCAAAGAGTTCCTTCCAGAGAATTAGCGATTTAGCGGCCAACCGGGTATAAATCTCATCCGCCGCATACGCCATTCGAGTAATGCGGGACTCTCCAGTGGAACTCGATAGGGGATTTGCCGGACCGTACTGATCAACGAGGCGTACAGAGAAGCCTGATCTTTGGGCTAACAGAGCCGTCCAGACACCGAATACTCCCGATCCGACGACTGTGACATCTGTATGTGCAACTTTACCTTCCATGAAGCCTGGACATAATAATAATCACACCATAGATGCCTGGCTGCCCGGCGTGCCAGGCCCATGAAGCGTCATGAACAGACGGCAGAAGCCGTGCTAAGAAAGGTATCGGCAAATTGAAAAGGCTCGATCGTCCTTAAGTGGACGATCGAGCCTCGAGCCGACTGAGCCGCGCCGCTCAGAACATCAGTTTCAAACTGAGCTGAATCGTACGCGGGCTGTTCTCAGTGGAGTCTAAGTCTCCAAAGTCTCCGCAGGTGACGCACAACGGAAAGTTGTTGTACGGCGACAGACTGTATTGAGCGTAGTTGAACGCATTCAGGAATTCGGCACGCAGCCACGCTTGATAGCGCTCCCCTCCGAAATTCTTCGCAACCGATAGGTCAACGGCGCGCGCTGGCCGTTCTCTAAGCTGCGTCATGCGTTGCGGCGCATTGCCGATAGTCCAGGGCGTTGCAGGTGCCGAATACGCACTGGCATTGATCCAGTTGTTTGGCGTTCGGTTGGACGGCACGGGGTTTCCCGCCAGGTCCGCCACCTGTGGTCCTGGAAAGCCGTATTGGCCGAGTGGATTACTGTAACTCCAGAACACTCCCGAAGGCAGTGGTAAACCGCTCGCCAGGCGAATAACGGTTGAAACCTGCCAGTTGCCTAATACTTCTTTTGCGATTCCCGGAGCACTGCTGCCCCAGCGCTTGCCCCTCCCATAAGGAAGGTCGTACACCAACGCCGCTGCGAAACTCTGCGGAACATCATGCGTGCTGATGTTGTAGTCAAGCATCGTGTTGTTGGAGTCACGCCATTGGTTACCTGTAGCCCAGCCGATGAAGTCTTCCGGACCATTGTCGAGCGCCTTTGACCAGCGGTAGCTTAAAAGGGCGTTCAGGCCGGCATTAAAGCTCTGACTGTATTTCAAGTCCAGTGCATTATAGGAAGACCGTGCACCAGGCAATGAACGAGTCCAGCCGATATATGTAAATTCTGGAAATGGTCGCAGGAGCTGGTTATAGGCAATCGTCGACTGTGATCCCAGAGGAGTGCTTGGGTCGAGAACTCCGAAGAAGGGATTTGGCACCTGCTGGTCCAGCTTCGATTGGAGACCCAGAAGCTGATCCGATAATTGATTGCCATTGATATTCGGATTGCCGTACAGCAGCTTGCGTCCGCGATTTCCCATATAGCCGATCTGAAACACCGAGTGTGGGGCGATCTGATACTGAAGGTCGAAGCTCCACTGTTCGGTGTACGGTGTCGGGTGCGGCGCCATTGGCCAAATTTGGCCCTGGCCATCGCCAACCAGTGTACTCAGGCCTTGCGAGCTACCCGTGGGCTGATTGAGCCCGTTCGGGAACGGACTGTTGACGAGATTCAACGGAACATATCCGTTTTGCGTGGTGGCGTTAAACGGAGTCGAAGAGCTGAACCCATAGAACTGGCCTGGATTGTCGAAGCTGAGCATCGCCGATGGAGGCAGGAAGTAGATACCGGCTCCCACGCGAGCGACTAGCCGGTCAGTAACCTTCCACGCTAAGCCTGCGCGGGGCGCAAAATCGCGATTGTTAGGCGGCCAGGCGTAGCGATCATTTCCGTTAGCGCCTGCGTATTCAAGCCCTCCGAGAACTTTGAACCCCAGCTGAGAACTGATTGGATTGACCACAGTCGTGTTGAAGTACTCTATACGGTTGAAACGTTCCGTCGCAGGCCGCTGATTTTCATATCGAACACCCACGTTCACGGTCAATCGCGGAGTGACCCGCCACTGGTCCTGGACGTACCCGCCGAAGCTGTGCATTGCCATAGCGGGGTCGATATTGAAGGACTGCCCTCCGCCTCCGGCAGTGCCGAGCAGCATGGAAGCAAGCGCATTTCCTGAAATGGCGGAGCCGCTATTACTCGCAACGCAGGGACCGCCATTGGGGTTGGGATCGCACGATGTTAACGCGGTGCCAAAGTCGAACGCAGCGGAGCCTGTGTTTACGCCATTAGCTTCGTTCGTGTTGTTGATACCTTGATTATCGAAGTTGCCGCCGAACTTGAGCGTATGCCTCGAAAATTGTTTGGTGACATTGATGGCGACGGTATCGGAGTAGCGCGTGTACTTCTGAAATCCGCCTCCAAACGTGACGCCCAGGCCTGAGTAATTCTCGACAGATATCCCTGGCAAGATCGGTGCCTGGAACAGCGATGGCGAGAGTCCGATCGTGGATGCATCCGCTACACCGTAGCTCTGCGCTATGTGTCCCTCCTGCCATCGGCTATAGCTTACGAATGAATTGATCACCCAGGTGGGGCCTGGCGTTACCGTATCGTTCAAAACCACTTGAAACCCGGTATCGTGCTCGTTCACCCCGGAATCCGCGCCGGTGCAAAAGAAGCAAGGTTGTGTTATGTCTTGCCGAAAACGGTCGGACCAGCGCACGAACAGCCTGTGTACCGTATTTTGTTCCCAGTCGACCCGGGCGTCCATTTTGTCGTTCGTGTTGTTGCCGGCTCCCTGCGCGAAGAAATTATTCACTTGGTTCGGACCTTGGCCCGGACGGTTGGGCAGTGGATAAAGGCTCATCATTTTCGCGCCCACCGGATTGATCAGGTTCTTCGGAATCACGTTGCCGGCGAACGCCTGACGCGTGTAGCTGCCATCCGGAAGCTGCACACTGGTGAACGGGTTGTAGATGAGATTTGGAGTTCCATCCGCGTTTAACGAATTGGAGAAATCCCCATTGCGCTCCGCCGCGGTGGGGACTGTTAGCAGGCCGCTGCCTACTGTGGTGGGTTGACGCAGTCCTTCATATCCGCCGAAAAAGAACAGATTGGCACGGTTCAGGATTGGGCCGCTAACGTTTCCGCCGAACTGATTCCTCTTGAACTGCCCCTTCGGCACACCGTTCTTGTTGTTGGACCAGGAGTTGGCATTCAGAGCCGAATTCTGCAGATAGTCGTAGACCTCTCCATGAAACGTGTTTGTCCCATTCTTGGTAATGAGGGTAACGATACCGGATCCGCCTCTCTCGTATTGTGCGTCGTACGTGTTTTGGACGATTTGCTGTTCTTGAACCGAATCCTGCAGCGGCGAAACCATAAGGCCGCCCCAGTCCAGCGCTGTCGACGGAGCACCATCAATCAGAATCGACTCCTCACCGCTGCGGCCCCCGTTCAGCCCAAAGCTGCTGGCGTTTTGATCCAGCGTTCCGTTCCTTTGTGTCATGCCGCCGGGAGCCTCCGTGGTACCGGCAACGGCGAACACGAAATTCAAAGGGTTGCGTGTTGCGTTTGGCAAGGCACTTATCAGGCGGCTGTCCAGTGTGGTCGAGGTATTCGCCGTCTCTGTATCCACCAGGACTGTCGAGTCGCTTACCTCCACTCTCTGTTCCGTGCCTCCAAGTTCCAGAGGGATGTTGACCCTGGCGCTCAACTGCGCAGAAAGAATCAGGTTGCTCTTGATGTAAGTCTTGAAACCAGGTGCGGTAACGCTCACCTGATAGGTTCCAGGCTGTAAGTTATTGAACTGATAATTGCCGTCGTTTTGAGTCGTGAACTCACGCACATCATTGATGGCCATGTTTCTCAACTCAACCTTGGCGTTGACAACGGCAGCGCCACTCGGATCCGTCACCGATCCGGTGATGGACGATGTAAACGTCTGCGCCATGCCGAATTGGCAGGCCCCCAATAGGATTGCGGCGAATAAAGCACACAGCCTATTTTGCCGCCGTATCCCGTGTGTGAAGCATAGTAGCTGCACGATTCCTCCTCATAGAAACTGGACTACTCCCTCGCTTGATCCTGTGTAGGGAAGCCGTGCTGCGTGGTCGGCAACAGCCACGCGCTGTTTGCTACCAGCGCCGATCAGCGAGCAGCAGGATTGCGAACCTGCAATAAGCTGGAGGACCGCTTTGTACGAGCCTTCGATATGGAGTGCCATTGCACCTGGCCCGGGTTCTACCATCTCGACTGACCATCCTACGGGGATCGATTAGCAATATAGTTCTACTGCGAAAGCGCAATGAATGTCAAGATAAAAGTTCACCAAATGGTTCATCCGTTCATGAAACATTACGGACTCAAGGATCACTGGCCTTAGTGCGTCTGATTTCTCTGGCTCACGGATACATAGAAACCTTGGCCCCGGAGGTCGGTTGTTGCTGGCGCAGACGAAGCAGTTCTAGAACTTCAAGCTATGCCACGTCTCGCGTTTGCCTTACTGCTCTTTAGTACCGAACGCGTACAGAGTGGAATCATGCGTGGTGGCGAAAACTCGCCCGTCGCTTACGGCAACAGCCCCGAAATGGGTGAAGGAAGGCATCGTCTTGCCGCTCGAGAACAGCTCCTTCCCGGTTCGCGCGTCGAATGCGTAAAGCGTCGCATTTCCAGTTGTGCGCGCGATCCGTTCCGCAGCTGTATACAAAGCGCCGCTATCTTTTACCTGCCGTGTAAACTCGCCGCTGGAAATCGCGAACACAACCCCGTTAGCAACCGCGGGCGGCTCCGGAACCGACATGTTGTGCGATACCCAGGCGGGCGTAAGCACAGGCTGCCCATCCTTGTCTTCTACCTTAAAGGCCATGATGCTACCGTCCGGCGTTGGGCCATTCTTAACCGGGAAGCCTTGGGCCTTTGAACTGGGACTTCCCCAAACTGGCGCATAGACCCAACGCTCGCCGTTTGAGTCTTCCCAGGTTGCGAAACCGCCCCAAAAGCCTTTTCCCGCGATGTCGGCACTCTCATTCGCATATAACGGGCTTTGGAATAAAGGTTTGCGATGTGTATTTCCGCCGAGAGCTTTCGCATCGAGGAGGAAGAGAACGCCCTCCTTCCCGGAACCGACCACCAGTTCTCGGCCTTTGTAAGTGAACACCGTGGGAGTGGTATTTCCCATATCCAAGTCTTTTCGGGTCAAGTATGAGGCATTGGAAGGCGTGTAATAGTCGAGCAACCTTAATTCCCGTGGCGAGAGCGCCAGGAACGTATCGGCGTACTTCCCGTTACTGGGATCAAAAGGGCCATCGCCGGTTTCGGCATAGATCGTGCCGGTAGCACCGACGGAGGCACCGCCCCTGCCCCAGATGCCCCCGCCAAACGCGTCCGATTGGAAGGAGATGACCGGCTTATCCGAGCCATTCAGGTCCATCCCCCAGACGCCGGATTTCGCCTGGCCGCACCCCTGGGAAGTAGTGGTGTAGATAAAGCTGCCGAAATGATTCAGGCTCCAGTTTTTCGAATATGGCGGCACAAACTGCCTGGGCGGGAAGCGATCTTCTCCATTCACCACGTTCAGCCCGTGCAGTTTTCCATCCGTGGAAATGACGTACACCGTCACACCACCTTCGCCATTGATAATCAGAGGCGTGTCGTTCAAGGCGTTCGGGCAAAAGTAATTTACGTTGCTTTTCGGCTCTTTCGGTGGAGGCCCTTCATTCGTGAATTGCTTCTGCCAGACAATCTTGCCCTGATCGGCATCGACCACGTACAGCTTGTCGGAACTGCCACCGACGACCACATACGTCTCTGCTCCGTGATTGGTGTACACGGGGTTGATCACCACCGGAGACGTAAGCGAGTTCAACTCCTTCGGTTCGTTATCGAGCTTCAGCTTCCAAAGCAACTGCATTCGCGCCACCGTGTCCGGCGAGATCGTGGGCTCGTCCTTCGCCCAGCCGCTACGCTGCGGGTCGCCGCCGAAGGTGAGCCAACTTGCGGCGGCCATTGAGCAAGTGATCGCAACCAGTGCGAGCGATCGGAAATAGCTTATTCTCATCAGGTTCTCTGTAATTAATTCGCGTCTCAGCGCTGAGATTTGCTTCAACGTTTTGTCGGCAGCGCCAGGTCGGAAGGCTTCAGGCCAGCGGTGTAGATTTCGTTTAGAAAAGAGTGCGGATCGTATTTGCCCACGAAAGCGACATCAGCTTTCCGCGGTATCTGCGATTCCATCCCTATCGCCCAATACGTCGCGTTCACAAAGAGTCTGCGTAGCGCTTCGTTCTCCAGATCGTCAGCCGACCCTATCGTCGACGTGAAGGTTCTCGCCGTCTTGCCGGATTCCGTGGTGAAGGAGTTCGTCCATGTCACAGGCATCATAGGATCGTTCTTACCTTTAACGGGCTCACCTTCGGGACTAAGCCAGGAAAGCACTTGTCCCAGCAGAAGTGGGCGGGAGGCTGCCGGTAGGGGCAACCGCACTTCGTAAGTATCGGTGGGTCCCCAAATCTCTCCATCTTCAATCCCGCTCAGGATTCGACTTTCGCGCGCTCCCGGAGCAAACCACGCACGTGTACTTTGTTTTCCGTGGTCTCCATGATGAGTCACCCACGTCTCGCCCAGAACTTTACGGCCGAAGCCACCCTCCCATCCTGGAATCGTGCTGTTCCACGACCATTTCTCGTAGGTCTTGCTGGTCTTGAGCCAAAAGGGATGGGTACCCGTGCGCATCGCAATGATCGGCCGGCCCGATTCGAAATAGTCGACGAAATACTTCATCTGCTCGTCCGGAAGATCGCGCCACCGGATAAACAGGATCAACAGGTCGGCGGTTTTAAGCGCCTCCAGGCCGGGAATATTGCGCTGGGCACGAGGATCGATCGTGCCGTCGTCCGGGTTGATCGAGAAAAGGACGGTGCAAGTGAACCCGTGACGCACGGCCAGAATCTTAGCGAGCGCCGGCAGTGCTTCTTCGGAATGGTACTCAGCATCGTCGCCCGCAACCAAAACGATGTGCTTACCGTGACCAGGACCATTTCCACCTTCGTAGGTGACCCCGGCTGCAGTTAGCCAGCTGCTGAACGCAAACAGGGCAACCGGCAGCAAAATTAATTTAGAACTGAGAGACGACATAATTCGATAGGCCTGAGCTCAGAGCATCATATGCTCTTCTTTGCGCAGAGGCCGGCACGTACTTCGTTTGACAAGATAGGTGGGCACGGTCATTCCGCGAATGTCCTTCTCGCGTCCCTCGATCTGCGCGATGGCCGCCTTCGCAAGGTGACGTCCCACCTCCACCATATCCACCGAAACGCTGGTCAGGTTGGAAGCGCGAGCACGACCGGTCTCGTGTTCGAAGCCGATCAGGCTTACGTCCCTCGGGACGTCCAACCGGTGCTGGCGTAAGCCTTCGCGAGCGCCAAAAGCAAGTCCATCCGACGCCGCCAGAATGGCAGTCATCGGCCACTTTTGTTCTGATATGTAGGAGACGGCCGCTTGCCCGCTCTCGAATTCGTCATCCGATAACGCGATCGTGTGGGCGTGGTGTTCGAGCCCTAGGTCGTTGATGGCTTGCGAATAGCCCTTGAACCGGTTCCTGTGCCAGGGACGGGTATCATCGCCGATGTACCAGATGTGTTTATGCCCGAGCTGCGCCAGGTACTGGGTTGCCTGGTAACATCCGGTCACATCGTCAAACTGCACCCAATTGCCATGCAGGGCTTTCTCGCCGGAGTCTACGAAGTGGTTGCCCAGCAGGACGTACCGGAGACCGTAGTCTTCCAAAGCCTTCAGGATGTTCTCGTGTATCGTTCCCGCGACAATGACGCAGTCGGCAAGCCCAGGCGTCTGCACCACGTTAGGAACCTCGAGATCCGCCGGTGCAGCATTCGGCGAGTACTGATGGCGTGCGAACAGCAGGTAGTAGCCAGCATTGGAACAGGTTTCTTCAACCCCCAGCAGCAGCAGCGCCTGTGCGGAACTCAGACCGAAGTCGTTCAGCAAAATCAGTCCAATAACTCGGGACTTCGTATGAACAACACTGCGAGTCTTTTCACTCAGCCGGTATCCCACCTTCCGCGCAATAGTTTCGACCCGTTCCCGCAGGCCATCGTCCACGTCATCATGGCGATTAAGGACCCGGGAAACAGTTCCGATCGAGACATTCGCGCGTTTTGCGATGTCTTTCATGGTCGGAGAAGAAGAGCGGCGGGGCATCGGTTTCTACCGCTGAAGCACTTTAGCCGGTATATCCTGCTCAACGTCGGCAATCGCGATGGATCGCTTTTCCCGCAACGATTGATATCCGGCCTCAATAATTGCCATCGTTTTCAGATTATCCGCGCCCTTCGTTTCTGGCTCGGAATCCTTTGCGATTGCATTCATCAGGTCGGCCATGGGCCCCTGGAAGGCGTCCGGGAACCACACTTCTCTCCATCGGGGCGTAAACCACACCCCCGGCTGTGCCGTCGTCGTGAACGTCAGCGTGCTTGGCGAGTGGTTTGGGTAGCTGGGCCACCCGATCGTCCCTTCCGCGAGACCCTCCGTTCCCTCCACGCGCCATTTGATGTACGGATTCAGGTCGTCCTGCCTGCTCCTGGGCCCTGTCCAGACATCGTCCCATGCGCTGGCCCGCAGTCCGTCCGCGTACTCGAGAATATACAGGCAAATTCCATCTTCATGAGCGAAGCGCGTTCGCGGATCCTTGCGAGCGCTCACATAGATAGAGTCCGGTTCCCCAAATAAGAAACGAAAGCTGTCGATGTGATGAATGCTCACATTCAGCAAGGTGAGGCGGTGATAATCCGGCAACCATGCTTGCCAATGGGGAACGGCGCGCATTTCTACCGTAGCTAGGACGGGTGTTCCCAGATATTTGCGCTGGAGAATGGTTTTCAGCGCACGGATCGACTGGTCATACCGCATGTTTTGGTTGACAGCCAGCCGAATGCCACGTTGCCTGCAAAGCTCAACAATCTCCTGCGCGTCACGGTAGTTCAGAGCAAGGGGCTTCTGCGCCAAAATGCCCTTCAGGTGCTTGCCTTTCTCAACTGCCTGCCGGACGATCTCCAACTGCCGGTGCGGCGGCACCGCTATATCCAGAATCTCCACCTCGGGATCCTGCAGCATCTCCGGCAAAGTGTCGTAAAGCTTCGGAATCCCACGCAGGTCTGCTACCTCCCGCGCAATCTCGGGCGTCCGGGAGGTGATGCCTACTACCTTGAAACCCGCGTCGGCGTAAGCCTTCAGTTGCACGTCGCGCATGATAAACCCGGCGCCAACGGCTCCAATGCCGAAATCACTACGCAAAGGCTGGGGAGTGAGGTGATTCAGATTGAGATCGAGATTCACTGACGTTCCGCTTATGAATTTTGCATTAAACGTTCATGATGTCAATTAAAAGTTTATGATACGATCTTATTCGGTCGAAACCACCGCATGAAACTTGGGCTCATAAACTCCGCCTGGTTTGGTACCTCCGTCGATACCGCGCAGGGTATCCAACGAACGAAAGCGATCGGGTTCGATTCGATCGACATCTTCGCCGATCCTCTCGAAATCACCCCGCAAGAGCTGAGGACCATCCGGGAGACTTGCGCCTCCTGTGATTTGCCGGTCATTTCAGTCGTGTGTTGTGCTCTGGGCATTGCGGACTTCAACACACCCGTCCGCCACTTCCATATCGAGCGGGCAAAGCGCCATCTCGACCTCGTGTACGATCTTCGGGGCAGAAACATGGTACTGGTTGCTGGTGAGTATCTCTGGAACCAGGAAGTTATCGCTCCCGCGGACCAGTGGAAGTGGGCGGTGGAAGCCGTGCGGGAGCTTGGCCTGCACGCAGAGAAACTCGGAGTGGAAGTCGCCGTCGAGCTGGAGCCATTCCACCTGTCCATCGTGAATAGCGTCGATAAAATGGAGCGATTCCTGAAAGATGTTGCGCACCCGGCCGTGAAGGCCAACGTAGACGTTTCGCATCTCGCGCTTGCAAAGGACCCGGCGAATAAAATCGCAGAGCTAAACGGACGTATTGCGCACGTACATCTCTCCGATTGCGATGGGAACAAGCACGGGGATCTTCCACCGGGGCGTGGCGTAGTGGACTTTCCGTCTTACCTGAAGGCGCTCGACGGCACAGGATTCGATGGCACCGTCAGTATCGAGCTTGAATATTCGCCGGAACCGGACAAGATTGTCGATTGGGTCCGCGAAGCATATCAGACCACTAGCGCCATGATGAGCGCGCTAGGGATTCGTTCTTAAGTAGAAGGAGACACACTCATGGCCGCTGGTCCGCTTGGAAAAGAAGTTCTTGGCGAATATGAACGCAACGGATTCATCGTTGCCAGAAAGATGTTTAGCACCGAAGAGATAGACCTGCTTCGCCGTGCCTCGAAGGAGGACCGCGAACTCGACCAGCACTCTTTCGGGAAAGGCGACGGCGAAGGCGGGACAGTGAGACTGTCCTTGTGGAATCACCCCGGCGACGCCATCTATGGCATGTTCGCCCGCTGCGAAACCATCGTGAACTCTGCCGAGATGCTGCTCGAAGGCGAGGTCTACCATTACCACTCCAAAATGATCATGAAGGACGCCAAAGTCGGCGGCGCGTGGGCTTGGCACCAGGATTATGGTTACTGGTACCAGAACGGCGTGCTATTTCCCCTACTCACCAGCGCCTTCATCGCGGTCGATCCCGCTACCCGGGAGAATGGCTGCATGCAGGTGCTCCGCGGATCGCATCTAATGGGGCGTATCGATCACGTTCTCACTGGCGACCAGGCGGGAGCCGATCTGGAACGGGTACATGAAGCGGAGAAGCGCCTGGAACTGGTTTATGTGGAAATGGATCCGGGCGACGTTCTGTTCTTTCATTCAAATCTCTTGCACAGATCCGATCAAAACCGGTCCGACAATCCGCGCTGGGCCATGATCTGCTGTTACAACGCCGCGCGAAACGATCCGTACAAAGAAGCCCATCACCCTCGTTATACGCCTTTGCACAAGGTGCCCGATTCGGCAATTCTTGAAGCCGGGTTGCGACGATTCAGCGACTCTAAGGAAAACACGTCGTGGCTGGACCAGGCAAAGGATGAAAGCGCCCGGAGCCTCAAATCCGGTGCGCCTACTTCGGCCTGATGCACCCAAAGCCGCAGCTCCGCTCCTACATGAATTTAATGGCGCTGGAGTCCTTGCCTGCTTCTTCGTCCGGCTTTCACGCCACGTTCGAAGCACGTGTGGGACAACTCCCGGCGGCCGGCTTTACGGGTGTTCAATTTGCCTCGCAAGCTACCCGCGAAGAACTGTCGATCTGCCGAATGCTCAATTTTGGCATTGCCGCGAGCGGACGCGTCAACAGTCCGCAAGAGGCCGGCCCGTTGGCCGAACAACTTTCCGGAGACGGGTACGAATGTGCCACGCTGCATGTCGGCTGGGGACTCGAAGGTGATGGCGAAGCTCATCGCCTGATCCAGAGTATTCTTCAAGCTTCCGTTCGCTCGAAGATTCCGCTCTACATCGAAACCCACCGTGCCACCATCTGCCAGGACATGTGGCGTACTGTCAATTTCGTCCATCGCTTCCCGGAGATGCGCTTCAACGGCGACTTCTCGCACTGGTACACCGGGCAGGAAATGGTGTACGGCGGCTTTGAGAAAAAGCTCGCGTTTATTCAGCCTGTTTTGGAGCGGGTGCGTTTCCTGCACGGGCGAATCGCAAACCCGGGATGTATCCAGGTGGCACTACAGCCCGATTCGGTTCCGGAGCCGCCTTACGTGGAACACTTTCGACAGCTTTGGACCGCGTGCTTCCGCAACTTCTTGCGCACGGCGCAACCGGAAGACTACATCTGCTTCACGCCCGAGCTACTCGGTCCCGATATCTACTACGCGAGAACTTTTATGAACGCTGAGGAAAGCGACCGCTGGGCCCAGTCCATCATGCTCAAAGAAATCGCTGAACACTGCTTTCTATGCGCACAATCTTCCTGATCCTCATTCCCCTGGTGCTGTTCGCTCAAGACCAGGCCGAAGTGCGTGCAGAGCAAGGCGCCTCGACGAACGTCGCCGCCGGCAAAGCACAATTCGCGCAGACCTGCGGCTTCTGCCATGGCCCGGATGCACGCGGCGCAAGTGGGCCTGATCTTCTTCGCTCTTCGCTTGTCAGCCATGATGTCAATGGAAACCTGATTGGGCAGGTCGTCCGCAATGGGCGTCCGGAGAAGGGCATGCCCGCCTTCCAGCTTTCGGATACGGAGATCGGGAACATTGCCCAATTCCTGCATGCCCAGGCAAAAATCGCCGCCTCCGTCTCTCAGCGAATTCCATCGGAGTACCCGTTGGAAAAGCTGCTCATCGGAAACGCAACCAAGGGCAAGGCGTACTTCGATGGCCAGGGGCATTGCAGTTCATGCCACTCGCCAAGCGGCGACTTAGCGCACGTGGCTACTAAATATAAGCCGTTCGACCTGCAGACGCGCATTGTGTATCCCTCGGGCGCGAAGCCGGTGCTTTCAGTAAAGGATGCCTCCGGTCGCACGTTCACGGGCGAACAGGTTTATGCCGATGAGTTTCTTGTCACGCTTCGCGATAAGGACGGTTGGATTCACACTTGGAAGCGGAATACCGCCCACGTTGAAGTTCGAGATCCGCTAGCGGCGCATGAAACTCTACTCAAGACTTATACCGACAGCGACATACACGATCTCTTTGCCTACCTCGAGACGTTTAAATGATCAGGATTATATTCGCGTTTCTGTGCGCCAGCATCGCGGCGAATGCGCAAGGTCTGGACCCGAAGGCTCTGCTTCATCCACCTGCGGATAGCTGGCCCACATACAACGGCGATTACTCAGGCAAGCGATTCAGCACCCTCCGCCAGATCAACAAGAAAAACGTCGGAATGCTTGGGATGGCATGGGCGTTCCAGACGGATGTAAATACTGGGCCCGGGCTGAAATCCACGCCCCTGCTCGTCAATGGAACTTTGTATTTCACGGAACCGGATGACGTGTGGGCGGTCGATGCCCGGTCGGGCCAGCAGAATTGGCATTATCACTACCACAACAATCAAGGGCTTCACATTGGTCAGCGCGGTCTCGGCATGTACAAAGGGCGGCTCTATTTCGAGACGCCCGATGCCCATCTGCTCTGCCTGGACGCACGCACCGGTGAATTGCAGTGGAATGTCGAACTGGCCGATGTAAAGCTCGGCTATTGGGCCACCATGGCGCCGCTGGTGATTCGCAATCATGTTTTGGTCGGCGTGTCCGGAGATTTCAATGATCTCCACGGCTTCATCGACTCTTTCGATCCGGAAACCGGGAAGCTCCAGTGGCGCTGGGATGCCCTGCCGAAGCCAGGGGAACCAGGCTCCGAAACGTGGCCTGCAAACAGCGACGCCATCCAACATGGCGGCGGCATGACGTGGATCACCGGAACGTATGATCCGGAGTTGAATCTTTTGTACTGGGGCACGGCAAACCCCAATCCCGTGTTGGACGGCTCAGCCCGGCCGGGCGACAACCTCTACACGTGTTCCATCGTTGCGCTCAACCCCGATACCGGTAAGCTCGTCTGGTATTTTCAGCCTTCGCCTCACGACGTCCATGATTGGGATGCCGTCCAAACGCCCGTTATCTACGACGGGAATTTTCACGGCGAGCGGCGTAAGCTCCTGTTGCAATCCTCCCGCAACGGCTACTTGTTTGTTCTGGATCGTACGACCGGGAAGCCACTGCTCTCCGCACCGTATGAAGACATCAATTGGAGCTCTGGCATCGACAACAAGGGCCGTCCGATCGGCAAACCCGAGAAGAACCCAGGCCCGGCTGGAACCTTGGTACAACCCGATGCTATCGGCGCGACGAACTGGATGGCGCCCAGCTTCAACCCGGACAACGGGTTGCTGTATGTAGATACTCACAACTCGTACAGTCTCTATTATGCTTTTTCAACCGGAAAACCGGAAGGCTTCGCTGGCCGGGACCTCACGGTCTGGTCGCAATGCTCTCTCCGTGCAATCGACTATCAAACCGGCAAGAGCCGCTGGAAGCACGACCTGGGGTCCGGTTGGGATTGGTCGGGCGTCCTGAGCACAGCGGGCGGCGTCGTGTTTACTGCCGATGTCCATGGAAACATTCTCGCGCTGGATGCCGACACCGGAAAAGCGTTATGGCACACCTATGGTGGTGGCCCTGCTCAAGGTCCGCCGATTACTTACCAGTTGGATGGCCGGCAATACGTTTTGTTTGGAGCGCATGGAGTGCTGTACGCCTTTGCTCTGCCCGAATCAGTCCAGTGACGCTGCGCAGCTCGCCGGCTGATGTGTTGTTCGTGCCTGGCTCTCGCTGACGTGTGTTCAGATTGATAGGACCTATGCATCGACGCACATTCTGTCGAGATTTAGCTGGACTTGGACTCAGCACTTCGCTGCTACGTTGCGAAGCGGATGCCGCTGCCCTGCAGGATACATCGAGCGCCCGGCCTGACGACGAACAACGTGAAGCTCTCGATTTACTGCTCCGCGTCCTCACACCATCACGGGTGCCCGCGACGGGGCGCATTAACGCAGTGGACCGGACCTGGGAGGATTGGCAGAAGCGCACAGGCGAACTTCCTCCGAAATTCTCGGCCCTTCCTTCGCAGCCGTTCCTCCCCGACGTTCTGACCGGAATTCGCGCCCCAAGCGACTGGAGCAAACGGCGTAAAGAGATCCGAGCACAGATGGAACACTGGCTGATCGGGCGGATGCCGCCTGCTCCTGATAACCTGCGAGCGATCGTCACAGCGGAAAAGCAGGAAGGCGACATCACAGTCCGTGACGTACGTCTGGAGTTTGGGCCGGACCATCGCGGCGTTCTCCACATCCAGTTACTCATACCGCCCGGGCACGAGCCTCGCCCTGCCTTTCTGACAAATCACAATCGGGCACGTCCGTGGGCGGCAACGGCCGTCGCACGCGGTTACCTCGGTGTCATTTACTTTGCAGCGGACCCCATCTACGGGTTTGAGGACGACTCGGATAAGTTCATCGAACTTTACCCCGATTATGACTTCTCCTGCCTGGCGCGCTGGGCTTGGGCAGCAAGTCGCGCCATCGATTATCTCTACACCTTGCCGGAAGTGGACCGCCGCTATATAGCGATCAGCGGACACAGTCGAAACGCCAAACAGGCCGTCATCGCGGGAGCGTTTGACGAACGTATCACGGCCGTCGTGCCTTCCAGCGGCAATACTGGCGAGGGCAATCCCTGGCGCTACACCACTGATCCCTTTGTTACGGAAAGTATCGAGCAGATCACCACCGTCTTCCCACACTGGTTCCATCCACGCCTCCGCTTCTTTGCCGGCCGTGAAGACAGACTGCCGTTCGATCAGAATTCCGTACTTGCACTGATCGCCCCCAGAAGTCTGCTCCTGACCTGCTCCTATACCGAAGATCAGGGGAGTGACTTCGGCTTCGAACAAAACTATCGCGCAATCCGGAAGGTCTACGACTTTCTTGGGGCACCCAACAACGTTGGGCTTCGCCTACGGACCGGGCCTCATCCCACTACGGCGGGCGACATCGAAGTCTATCTGGACTTTCTCGATAATGCCTTCGGTCGGAAATCAGGTCACGCCCCTGCTCCGACCTTTGTTTTCGGGTACACGTTCGATGGCTGGAAAGCGGCCTCCGGCGAGAACTCGCCCAGCAAACCGGAAGGCAATAAACTGGCCTGGGCGCTGGGTCCGGAGCCGCCCCAAGTTCCCTTCCCGTCGAAAGGTCCGGAGCACATCATGGTCAGTGCGGGCTGGATGGAACTGCTGTATGGCCGCCCCCTTAAGGGCAAGGTAATGAAGGCCGTCGCCGTGCCTTTTGGAGTGGACCTGAAAGCAGATCTCTACCTGCCATTGAGGCCGCAAGGCAAGCTGCCGATTGTCGTCTGGCTTCATCCGTTCTCATACAGCACCGGCTATTCTCGATATGCTAAAGCTCCTTTCGAAGAACTGACGGCCCGCGGCTATGGCGTCCTTGCGTTCGATCAGATCGGCTTCGGAACCCGCGTCGAGCACGCGAAGGATTTTTATCGCCGGTATCCGACTTGGTCGTTGTTGGGCAAGATGGTGGCTGATACCCGAGCGGCCATCACGGCAGCCGCCTCGCTCGACGCAGTAGATGCCTCCAGGATCTATTTGCTGGGCTATTCGCTGGGTGCCAAAGTTGCACTCTGGACCGCGGCGCTCGATCCGAGGCCCGCAGCAATCGTCTCCGTAGCGGGTATCACCCCGCTCCGCACCTCAAAGGGAACGGAGGGAGTTCGCGCCTACTCGCATTTACATGGGCTCCTCCCGCGTCTGGGATTTTACGCCGAGAATCCCTCAACGCTTCCGTTTGATTACGACGATGTACTTCAAGCGATCGGAAACCGCAAAACGCTTGTCGTGGCTCCCACACACGACCGATACGCCGATCGTGCTGCATTACAGCAACTCTTGCAACCGTTCAAAAATATCGAAGTGCAGACACCCGAGGACTTCAATCGCTTCCCCGCACGCACGCAGCAGCTGGTCTTCGACTGGCTCGATCGTCAGCGAACGTAACCAGCTCTCCGAGCTCTGGATCTACCCGGCCGACAGCATCAGCGACGCCTGCAACATCGCTCTGGCGTAAGCAACGTCGTACACCATTCCCGTATAACCGCCGCCGCCCGGGTACTGATTGTGAATACCCACGGCCCTGTCGTAATCGAGAGCCCGCTCATGCTCGGGATAAATCAGTCGCGTGTATTTCACGCGCACTAACTCACGCATGACGGCCAGCATGTTGTTCTCGCCTTCATCGATAAAGACCTCGGTATAGTCGTCGTAAGGCTTTCTCACCCGCACGTTTCGATAGTGAACGTGGTTGATCCGGTCTCGCGATCCGAAGTACCGGCAGACAGCGACCGGATCGTGCCCCATCTCCCGCGTGACTCCGCAATCGAACGTGATGCCGTTCGCCGGACTATTCACAATCGTGATCAGGTGCTTCCATCCCTCGACCGTCCCCATGATCTGTCCTGACCCGCGGCTGATCGCCACCGGTGGATCATTCGGATGGAGCGCCAGGCGCACATTGGACTGTTCCGCGGTCGGAATTACGGCCTTCAGGAAATAGGTGATGTTCCGCCACATTTCCTCCAGGCTATGTGCGCCTTCTTCCGGAAGCGGAGGCAATCCTTTCACCCGGTTCGCATCGAATGCTGTCAATCCGGCTCCGCCCCGGCCGTTCTCTTCGTAGTAACCTTCGATGGCCCGATGCGCATAGAAATTGTATTCAACCACGGGCACGCCCGCCTTACCAGCAGCTTGAATGGAAGCCTTGAACTTTTCAATTTCCTCGTCGCGCCCGGGGCGCCCGTACAGAGTGTTCGGAAATCCGCTGATCATCAGGTTGCCGAGAGAAAGACCGCCCTCCTTCAGCTTGTTCACCGTTGTGCGCAGCTGCGTCTCTTCCCAAGGCATGCGCGGACCTCCCGACAGGACATGGCTCACGCCGATCTGTCTCACTTGGCGAACTGCGGAGTCGCTGATGTTCTGGAGATTGATCGGACAGCAAATCTTAGGCGTTCCAGCCCCTTCTTGCGGCATGCCCGCTCCGGGCGTCGACTTTGCCTGCGCCGCATTGGCCGCGGTTCGCAGCGAGGGGAGCAAGGCTGTTGCTGCGCCCATCCCCTTCACCAGACCTCTTCGCGACAGATAAGAACTCAATTTGGATACCTCCGTCTGCAGCTAACCCCGGATGTGACGGGCAGGTGCATTTAGCTGATCCATACGATTCTATGACCAGTCAGGGCGTATGGCTATCTAAATTGACTTCTTCAGTACGATTCTGGCCGGCGCCACTACGGTCTCGTTGCTGCTAACCTTCCCGATCAGTTCCCGTGAGCCAACGCGATACCGGGTTGCGAAATCAAGGCCGCTTGTTTGGACGTGCCCCCGAACTGCCCCTGAGTGCTTCTCTTTGCGGCAGCGCCAATTACCTCGGCGGAGTACACGTTGCGAGCGTTCCAGAGAATCCAACCGTCTGCTCCGAACGACTGAGCCGCACTGATTTGCGCTTGCATCTCTTTCTCGCCGAATTGCCGCTTGTCGAATGCATAGTCAGCAAAGGCTTGGAGCCATGGACGGAATCGAACCGGGTCGATCTTCGTTCGCTCCCTCGCCCGGTCCAGCGAGAATCGAATGATCTCGTACGGATGCTCGATCGGATTCCGGTAGTTGGGAATGCCGTACAGGAATCCCGAGGGATACAGCATGGGGGAAATGTAATCAAGCACGCCCGCTAAGTCCTGAATCTTCTGCCCGATCCCCGTGTCATTGGTATTCCAGCAAATGTAGCCAAATACGTCAGCCGCAAGAAACACGTTGTAGGGCGTAAGACGTTTCCGCGCTTCTGCTAAAAATTGCGTAATTGCTTTCGGCCGTGTTTCCTCGGTACTAGGCTGGGAAAACTCCACTCCTTTGGCATCCGGGAAGCGGACGTAATCGAACTGAATCTCGTCGAAGCCGGCCTTGGCCGCGTCTTCGGCTAAGTCGATGTTGTACTCGCGCACGGCAGAAAGAAATGGATCGCACCATGCGAGCCCTTCACGATCTTTGAATAGGCTTCCATTCCGATGGACAGCTAACTCCGGTTGCGCCGTGCAGAGGGCATTGTCTTTGAACGTAACGATGCGCCCGATCGTATAAATACCTTGCTTATGTAGCCGTTCAAGAAGGCTATGCAGGTCGGGAACTGTGGTGATCTTACGGGCTCCGATTTTGCTGGCCAGGGGAACTCCGGTCCGGTAGCCGACGTAGCCGAGATCGCCCTTGACGTCAATCACAACGGCATTCACGGGTGTTGCGCCGGTCAGTCGCAGAGCAGGTTCCCGGACAGCGGCTGTTCCCACGCCCCAGAACGATAGATAGAGGGCACGAGGCGTAATAGGTGTTAGCTTCAGTTGCAACTGATTCGAGTTCTGGCCCGAAGATGTGGCCTCCGCACGCCCGTACCCGTAAGCACGCGCCTTTACCTCGGTCCCGTCGCCGCTTATTCGGAACGCTCCTTTAGCATCAGCAACTACAACCTTGGATCCTACCGTGACGAATGCGCCGGCAATCGGCTTGCCACTGACGGCGTCGGTCACGGAGCCCGAGAAATTGGCTCCTGAGGCAATGGAGGCCACAAGCAGACTGCCGCAAACGGCACGAGACAGAAACCCACACATATAGTAGGTATGTGGATCAGAATTGCAATGCTCTCAATCTGAGCGTTACAATCGGTGCTCTCGCCTGGTAAACCTGAGGCGAGTTCGACGCTGCTCCCGGTTGCACCGCGTACTACTCGTTCGGCTACATGGTGTATCTTCAGGAGTCCGAGGTTATGAAGAAGACGACAGCAGCCATAGCAGCGTTCGCGTTCGTGGGAACCGCTTGGGCGGGTCTCGCCGCAAACCGAGTTCAATCGACCCCTGCGGCCGGCAGGCAGAGCGTTCAGGAACCACTACCGCCGGGACCGAATCCGAACTCTCAATATCGGCTGGGTCCGGACTCTATGCCGCAGAACGGCGTCCCGAAGGGTGAAATACGCGGGCCCTTTCACCTCCCCAGCCAAATCTTTCCTGGCACTCAACACACCTATTGGGTCTACGTACCGGCCCAATACGATCCGTCAGTTCCGGCGGCCCTCATGATTTATCAGGATGGTCAGGCCTTCAAAGACCCGAACGGTGATATCAGAGCCCAGAATGTAATGGACAATCTGATCTACCGGCGTGAAATCCCGGTGATGTTGGCTGTTTTCATCAATCCCGGTCGCACTCCGGAGCAGGTCGAGCCATCGCCCGAAACAGGTTGGGGTGACGGCACTACCAATCGCGTCGTCGAATACAACTCCCTGGACGACCGGTACGCGCGGGTAATTACGGAAGAGCTAATGCCGGTTCTGTACAAGGAGTACAACATCTCCACAGACCCGGAGCAGCACGGAATCGGGGGATCGAGTTCAGGCGCCATCGCTGCCTTCACGGTTGCTTGGGAGCGCCCGAACAGTTTCCGAAAGGTCTTAAGCAACGTAGGCAGCTTTGTGGACATCCGCGGCGGCAACGTCTATCCGGATCGTGTGCTCGCGAGCGAGAAGAAACCGATCCGCGTATTCCTTTGCGACGGCCGCAACGATCATCGCGGTTTGGACCGGGGCGGCGCATACAACGAGAAACGCGACTGGTTTTTACAGAATGTCCGGATGATGAAGGCGCTTACGCAAAAGGGTTACGACGTGAATTACACGTGGGGCATGAACTTGCATGGTCAGAAGTTCGGGGGCGCGATCATGCCGGATATGATGCGCTGGCTCTGGCGTGACGGACCCGTGTCGACGGATCCAAACGACAAGGTGGAGCGGGCCTTCCGTCAACCAACGGCCAAGAAAAATTAGGCTCCGGTATGCCGGGTGAAGAAATCGGAGTCGTAACCTGAGTCATGAGCGAGCACGTCACAGAGGCTGCCGGGGCTTTCGAACGGACAATCCAGGTTGAGCCTGCCGACATCGATCAACTCGGACACGTAAACAACGTGACCTACCTTCGCTGGGTGCAGGACATCGCGATTGCACACTGGACGGCGACAGCCTCTGAGGAAGATCAAAAGAAATTTCTCTGGATTGTCCTCCGCCATGAGATCGATTACAAGCAGCCAGCCTTCCTCGGTGACGAACTGATTGTCCGGACTTGGGTAGGACAAGCCACACGGCTGAAATTCGAACGCCACACGGAATTTAGCCGCGGGCGGGACAACAGGTTGGTGGCGAAGGCATTGACTGTCTGGTGTTCCGTCGACCCCGCAACGGGCAGGCCCATCGAGGTCAGTCCAGAAGTTCGCGCCGCTTTCTCCACACCATGAGTTCAGAACCTTAGGACTGTGGCTTGAAGTCGCTATTTAATGGTTCGATTCGGCCAGAGCGCCATCGACCAAACG
>DATIMM010000063.1:0-16920 GCA_035475295.1 Bryobacteraceae bacterium | reverse complement strand
CCAGAGCTTCTCGACCGTCTTTAAATGCACCTGGAACAGGTCGGCAATCTCACCCTGAGTGAGTTCGCCACCTTGACAGGCATGCACGACCCGACTTCGCAGATCCGAGGACAAAGCACGCGGCATCGCTCGCTACCACTCCTGTCCTGAGTTTAGATCTCCTACAACCGCCGGAAAACCGCAAATAGGTACTCAAACGTACTTCTGGCATAGTTATGCGTTATTTTTTGGGAATGCGGCAAAGTGCACGATCTCAAAATGAATAACTTACAATGATGCGACCGGCAAAGTTATGGGTTAGCCCCGGCAAGGTTATGCGTTAATTCAGAACGGTTGACCGTGAAACCATAAATTAGCCGTTTGGCAATGTTATGGTGTCCAGCGTGCTCAGGAAACCATAATATTGCCGGAAACATAAGGCACATGTGGCCGGCAGTGTGTTCGAGTACCGCGTTGTTTGCAAGCTCATAAGTCGCGTAATCATCGATTCTCGCTCGGTCTCTTTCCATTTAGTTTTCGCTCGGTGAGCTTCCTCGAATACCAACGCGAGACGACATAAAAAGGCACTCGCTGTGCAACCTTGCTGCCCACCACACGGATTTCTAATACCGTGTCGTCAGTGGGTACGGTAGTGTGCGCTGATATTGTGGCTGTTTCCTCGCGACCCGCATATAGTTCATGACGGCGTCGAATGAAGATGTGGCCTGAACGTCTAGCGAGTAGGACCGCTCACCCAGGGCGGCAGAGTCAACGCACCAGCGGATGTTGCCCATCTTGCGTTCCATGCTAGAGTGCCGACGCTAACGGTTGCATCATTTCAACTCCATCATTGTGGACATTTCCAATGTGCTTGCTGATGGCCCATAGATGGATTGGTTCTGCCGGATACGGCTTTAACAAAGCAGGCGCTGGGGTGTATTTCGCTACGGTCGGAGGTTTGCACAACATTGCACAGATCAGACTGATAGGGGACCTTCTGGGCCAACTCGCACAGGGTTGCGCTAAATTGCGCAGACGTTAAAGTGCCCCGTCCGAGAAACGCAGGCGGGCTCAGCTACTGGAACGAGCAAGACAGTGGGTGGTTAGTATGAAACGAAGCATAGAACGCCAACCCTATTAGTTTCTTGAGACCAGCGTTTCATGTCTACACGCTCAGGTCAGATCCTGCACACGATTGGGGCATATAAGAATGGTGCTTAGCATGCGAAAGGAAAGAGTGACTCGCAATAGTCAGTAATCTCTGAACAAGACGCGTAGAGACAGGAGGATCCATTTATGCAGTCGCTCATTCTGATAAGAGCTAGTGGAATGCCGTTGCCAGCCAGAGTGAAAGCAAGGTCGCGAATACCGGCCGTACTTGCGCTGGTAGTTGCACTCATCGGGAGCGGTGCCCTCGCGCAGCAGAGCCAGTCTACAGCCGGAGCACAGCCAGGAGGCAGTCAGCATGGCATGATGAGCGGGCACATGGGCCGTCATTCCGATCAGATGACGGCGATGCACAATCAGATGATGGCTGACATGAAGGTCATGGATGCGAAACTCGATCAGAAAGTGGCGGCCATGAACGCAGCCCAAGGGAACGCTAAGATCGAGGCGATGGCAGCCGTCATCAACGAGATGGTCACCCAACGAAAGGAGATGATGACGAGAATGTCGGGCATGCACGACCGTATGATGCAGGGAATGAATGCGATGAGCGATCAGTCGTCGCACACCCACGAGGAACATTCAGAAGAACCGAAATAGCGGCTGAGTACGGCGATATCTCATCACAGACTGGCAGCCGTACTACTGCCAGGGTTTTTGTCCAATACTCTGGCCTGGAGGCGATAAACGGCTACGAAGATCGGGACAATTCGCGCCCGTGTCCTTGCTGCGGAACTCAGTCCGCATCAAGAGCAGCCGTGACGTCTTCCTGCGACTTCCAAGTAGCCCGAGGGCTGGCGCGAATTCCGTTCGTACATTGCAAAATTCGAAAGCCAACATGCGTTACCAACATCGCTGGCGAGGTCCTTACTCGCGCCTGACTTCAGGACTAGCGATGGCTTGAGTTCTGCCTGAAGAAGGCCCAACGCCCCGAAGGCCGGTAAACAGTGCCTTTGCCGCCAACAAGGCCGGGTAGTCAGGTTCTGGAAGCACAGTTCGCAATCGAAGATCGCCGGTCGAGATCTGGCTGCATCAGGAGGCGCAGTCGCCACTTCAAACCTACAGCTTTCGCAGGTAAGGAACACTGGCTTTCATCAGATCGAGATCCATCTCGACAAAATAGTTCTTGATGCCTTCCGTCTTCGCTGCATGGAACGTCTTTCTCCAGTCGATGCTGCCCTGGCCCACCGGTACTTGCTTTCTCTCCTCAGCCGACCAGTCCTGGACGTGCATGGAGATGAATCGCCCGGGATATCGGGTAAAGTAATCGGCGGCCACGAATCCGTCACTGATGGTGGAACACTGGAACTGGAATTTGACGAGCTTCGGATCGAGCAAACTGAACAGGACATCATACGTTCGTTTGCCGTCCACTTTCGAGACCTCAAAGTTCTCGTTATGCAAACCCAAAGGAATCCCGGCTTCGGCTGTCTGCCGGGCCATGTTGTTGAATTCTTCGGCGACGCGTTTCACATCGTCCATGGTGGGATTCCGCGGGCCATCGAGGCTTGGAACCATCATTTGCGTCAGTCCGACGTCCTTGGCCCAGGCAATGCTGCCGGGAAGATCGTCTCGAAGCTCTCTCATGCTGAAGTGCGAACTGTGGCACTTGAGGTTGAAATCGCTGAGCAAGCGCGGCAACGCAGCTCCCTTATATTGCGCAACACTCGCAAACCCAGCTTTGGCGTAGCCTTTGGGTGAGCACAGTTCGATCGTCTGAAACCCAATCTGAGAGAGTTGCTTCACCGTTCCGGGAAAGTCGGTGGCAATCATCTTCCGAACCGGATAAGTCTGACACCCAATCGGCATTCCCAGCGGATTGGCGCGTAGCGCAAACGGCGCCACCAGGCCGAAAGAGCCGAGGGCGGCGTTCCTGAGGAGTTGCCTCCTGGTAAGCCGGGAGTGGGATTCGAGTTCAACGCGACGATTATGCAATGAAAACTAGATTACACGGACAAGCTTCATAGCTGCCGCGTACAATACCTGTTGAGCTGCGTTCGCACGCTCTGTACCGAACTGAGGTTAAACATTCTGGCCAAACTAGCAATTGCGAGTACAAGTCTGCTTGTGGCGATGCTTTCCTACGCAGGAAGCGCCGCAACACAAACCACTCCCTCCACACCGCCCGCTTCCCCACCGGGAGCACAGGCTCCCGGCGTGCAAAACACATCCCCGCCCAATGCGGATAGAAACAGAGGCGGGTTTGTTCCCGGACAAAAGCGGCCACCAGGTGATCCAGTACAGATCGCTCGCGGCAAGACCCTGTACGGTATAAACTGCCAAGGCTGCCATGGGTCGGATTTGCGCGGAGGCGATATGGGCGGCCCGAATCTGCTGCGTTCGCAGGTGGCCTTGAGCGATCTCCATGGAGAGCTGATTGTTCCCATCATCCACGGCGCCCGCCAGAAGATGGGTATGCCTGCTATCGGAATAAATGACGCGGACGCCAACGCGGTCGCAGCTTATGTGCGGAGCGTCATCGAAACCATCCAACGCCAGGGTGCGCCACCATCGGCCGGTCAACAGGCCCCTAGTGTGCTCGTCGGAAACCCGGGTGAAGGAAAAGCATTCTTTGGGGCGAAGTGCAGTGGCTGTCACTCACCCACAGGTGATCTCAGCAAAATCGCTGAACGCATTCCCGATCCTAAGGATCTCCAGAACGCATGGGTCGCCGGCGGTTCTCGTGAGCAACAGCAAAGGCCGGACGCTCCGGCCGTAACCGCCAACATTATCCTGCCTTCAGGAGAGAAGATCGAAGGCAAACTCGTCCGTATAGACGAATTTCTGGTTACTGTACAACTCGCCGACGGCTCGCAACGCACGATCCGCAGAACCGGCGAAGTCCCAACCGTGGTCCTCAACGATCCTTTGAAGGCTCATCGTGATCTCCTGTCACAGTACAGCAACAAAGATATTCACGACGTAACTGCCTATCTGGTGACTCTGAAATGAAACTCAACCCATTACTGTTGACGGTACCTCTACTACTCGCGCCGGTTCTCGTCAGGGCACAAGGCGCAGGTGTAAGCCCGGACGACCTGCTGAAGCCGCTTAAGGATTCCTGGCCGACATATAACGGCGATTACTCAGCCAAACGCTATAGCGCGCTCACCCAGGTGAATCGAACCAACGTCCAACACCTCACGCTGGCTTGGATGACACGAGTTACTCCCGGTCTGGACGAACCGAGCCAGAGTCAGAGCCGCGGGCGGGGGCGTCGCGAAAATGAAAATGTGCCTGTCATTGTGGGAGGCGAAGGGCCAGGAGACATCGCGATTCACGGCGGCAGGATTAAAGCATCCGTCCTGGAAGTAGACGGGACCTTGTATTTCACGATGCCCGACAACGCGTGGGCTGTGGACGCTCGCGATGGCCACGAGCTATGGCACTATTTTTGGAAGACCAAAGGCGGCACACATATCGGCAATCGCGGCGTCGGAATGTGGAACGGCTATCTCTTTATGGAGACGCCTGACGACTATCTTGTATCGCTCGATGCAAAGACGGGAAAGGAGCGCTGGCACAAGGTAATCGCCGATGTGGATCAGGGCTATTTTTCTACGCCAGCTCCAGTAGTGGTGGGGAATCACGTTCTGGTCGGAATGGGCAACGACATCGATTCTCCCGGATATCTGCAGTCGTTTGATCCCGAAACGGGCGACCTGCAATGGAAGCATTACACCGTGCCGATGGAGAAGGGCGATCCGGGGCTGGATACCTGGAAGAGCCTGGATGCAGCGAGACACGGGGGCGCACAGACCTGGATGCCGGGAGCTTATGATCCCGAGACCAAGCTCTATATCTTCGGCACCGGCAACCCTACGCCGGCATTTACGAACGGTACGCGCGGTGACGGCGCCAATCTATTCACGTGTTCCTTGATTGCCATAAATGTGGACACGGGCAAGATGGCCTGGTATTACCAGACATCTCCTCACGATATGCACGACTACGATTCCGCCCAGACGCCCATTCTGGTGGACGCCAAATTCCATGGCAAGATGAGGAAACTGGCGCTCACGGCATCGCGTAACGGATACTTCTTTGCGGTCGACCGCGTGACCGGTGAGCATCTTGTTACCAGTAAGTACGGGAGCCTGACCAATTGGGCAACGGGCTTAACCAAGTCGGGCGGACCGAAACTTGACCCTGAAAAGAACGCGACCGTAGGCGGTTCCATTGTTTCTCCGAACTCGGATGGAACCGTCAATTGGGAGCCGCCCACTTACTCGCCGGAGACTGGACTCTTCTATGTGGCGGAACACGACAGCTTCTCCCTTTTCTACTTGACTGATCTGGACCCACGAGGCTCGATGGGTCTGGGAGGAAAGGAAGAGGACCAGGTCGGTTCGGGTGGTAGCTACCTGACCGCGATCGATTATCAGACCGGGAAGATCGTCTGGAGACATCGGTACTACAGTGACGGGGGTGGCGGGGGTGGTCTCTTGTCGACTGCTGGCGGCCTGGTTTTTGGCGGTGATGGCGCCGGCAGCCTCGTCGCCCACGATGCAGCCACCGGGAAGCCCTTGTGGAACACACGCATCGGAAACGTCTCAAATCCGCCGCAAACCTATATGCTTGACGGGCACCAATATGTAATCGCTGCTACGGGCGACACACTTTGGTCATTCATGATGTATTGAATGGATTAAGAAGTTAACGGTGCGAGGTGGCAGATGCTCGGTTCCTCATCCGTGAGATCCGTCTCATAAACGGGCCGGTATCCGTGCTCCTTGACGGTTAGGGAGTGCGAGGTTCCCCGGTTGCAGAGCCACGCGGCCGTTCAACAGTGATGGCACCGCGGTGACTAGTTCATAACCGGTGCCACCGAAGGTAGAGCCGCAGATTTACGGCTAACGACGAGGTGTCATACGGTCTGATTCTCCCGATTGGCTCAATGGGGTGCATACAAAGATCACCGCAACCCCGACGGCGGATCGACGGTCAGACCGGACAGAATTTCGAGTCGGAGTAAGTCGGAGTCAGGGGTGTGCTCCGAACTATATCTCTGGCGTACGGT
The DNA here is from genome assembly GCA_035475295.1 of Bryobacteraceae bacterium. Taxonomy (GTDB): domain Bacteria; phylum Acidobacteriota; class Terriglobia; order Bryobacterales; family Bryobacteraceae; genus Bog-105. The sequence goes on along the minus strand of DATIMM010000063.1, from coordinate 10,754 downwards.
TCACTGAAAGTTGCAACCCGAAGTTGCCGCTGCCCTGGAAGTCGTGCTCGGTATTCCAGATCTCAGCGCCGTCCGCGATGCGAATTAGCTTAATAGATAAACGGTACTGTTCGCTGCGCTTTGAGATTTGTGCATGCGAGATCGTATTGAAGACCGGGACATAGCCGCCTTTGGGAATTTCGATCCTGACCTGGCTATCGTTCTCTTCGTGTGGCCCCACATAATACTCGACGAGTTTCTGGCGAAGACGGCGTGCATCGTTTCGCACGATGGGGTCAAGACCAGGCTCGAATGAATCGTCCCGCCCGAAGACTGAGATCCCGATGCTGTATTCACAGAGCTGATTGGCGCGTCCGGCAAGTGTCTCCTGCACAATGTACTCGAGAAATCGCCGCATACGCGGCGCACGAACAAAACCGGCACTTTCGAGAACCTTCGAGAGCTGAACTCTTACGGCGCTAGAGGATGCAGGACGGATGTACCTTGCCGGCGCAGTGGGTTTGGTTAGATGGGTACCGGTAAATGGCACTAAGACAGGTCGATGCATGTTCAGACTCTCCTGGTGATACATCAGCGGGAGCGGCGTCGTCGTCCGGACTGCACTCCCCGCGTGTGGTCTTAATACTCACGGCCGTAGCAGAGCAACGTCCGGAGGCCACCGCCTTGCCATACCTGGGCCGGTTGAAGTGCTACCAGTTCCCGAAAGCCAGGTGTACTCTTTTTACACTTGCTGCGCTAGTCCCAGAGTTCCGGGCAGCACTTTCTGCAGTTGACCAGGAACGAGATTATCGAGCAGCAACTCATCCACGAGAAAATAAGAATGTTTGGGCTGGATTCTCGTGCCGGGTTAACCGCTTCGCTGCTTTGGACAGCTTTGCCGAAGCCAGTCAGTATACCGCTGCTGGCGGCCGCAGCCGTTGACTTCAAAGAGCCGCTACGTTTCATTGTTTCTTTCCTCGATTAAGTTGGTCGTGTTATTCCTGAACACCCGATTCAGTAGCGGCAAAACATCCTTGCCATCCCTGACTAATGAAAACTTGCTTGTCGCAGTAAACTGCCTTCGGATAGTAATCTTTCATTACGTCGTGAGCACACTGACCCTGCTGGACGACCTCGTCCCGGGATGGCGGAACACCTGGCTGGTTATCAACTACGCATCCTGCGCTGATGGCTGCCTGCACGGAATTCTGGAAATTAGGGTCGGGCAGCATATTCCGAACGAGTAGAATTTTGGTGTCAGTCTGCGAACCTAGCTCAAGCCAAGTTGCTTCAGGAGGCACCCAGGATGGGGCTTCTCCCCGTTCAGGTTTGGAGATGACATAGGTGTAATAGCCCGATTGGTCAAGATTGGTGGAGTGGTCAGCTTGGCACGCCACGACCGGGTAAGGGGAGCGCTGATCGTTGTTGCACATGGACCAGTAGCGCGTTTGTATCCCGTCAGGCTTCCAGATCGGGCCGCCGTTATAGGTGTCCGGGAAAACTGGGCCCTTCCCCCGGACAATTAGGATCCTGCCCGGCTGAAAACAGAGCCCGGGAATAGCAATGTATTTATTAGCGGGATTGGGGAAATAGCCGCCGGTATTCTTAGGGATCCAGGAGACGAGGGGCGTCGGCTGGCATGACGTTTCTGCACCAGGGCTTGGCGCTGCGGAATTGATCAACTGTCGAAAAGCGGCGTTCGCATCAAATCCTTGTCTGGCAAGTGCCGTCACAAGTTCGGCGACGGCAGCGGAACGGTGACGAGACGGACAGGGCGGCACCAGATGGGAACGACCGTCCAGACTGACGACGCTTACGGTAGGAAGCGGTACGCCCGCGTTGCGCTGCAAGCCTTGGTTGGCTACGTAGATTCTGTAAATGATCCAGCCTAACCGGGTATTGGCGAACTGAAGGGAGTTGGGCTCATTCTCCATCGAGGCGGTTCGGCTGATTGTGACGGTGTAGTGCTGAGGTTCACCGGCGACCGCACTTTCACGAAATGGATTGGTAGAACCGGCGTCGGGATTGATGTCCACATCATTGAGCGCGCTGTGGTCCTCGACGACGGAACCCTTCGCGTCATACGAGACGAAGGAGAAAAACCTGGCTTGCGGATAGACGCCGGTGATAACGATCGACTGCCAGCGGGCTGAGTCGAAGGGCATCGTCCAGTAGGTTGCGTTCGTGTCAGGGTATGCCACATTGCTAATGCCGCTGCCAGTTGTTTCCAGCGGCCAACTACACACGGGCAAGGCCTGAGCAGTAGAAGAAGAAGGCAAGAATATCAGGACAGCGAGCAGCTGTGCAGCTCCGAGAAGGGTGGTCTTCTGTGACATAACTTATAAATCACTCCAGGTTTAAGTTCTTCAGGGCATCGATGTATGCCGTTGTGGTCGTAAGGATCGCGTAGCCTGTGTTGCGGAACAAATTGTCGCGCCTCGGACAGGCTGGATTCTGCGCTTCGATCAATACGAACTTTGGAAAGGACTTGCCTATTCTCGGGCACGTAGCCGGTTGCGAATTTCTCAGCCGGGCTACAGAGATATCGTATGTACACCAGATCTCGAGGCGCTTCGACTAACGTTTTTCGATCGAACGTGCATGCAATCGAGTACGTTCGTGCGTGGCCCATGGGTTGATCTCTTTTCCTAACTGCGGGACTCCGGTCCGGCACGGGCAAGTATCCCGCCGCCTGCCACAGCCCGTATCCCGGCCATAAGACCTGGAGGTGACACTTCGGCGACGGGTGTTTCATGCAACTGTAGGAAGTGAGCCTCACGACCGTCCCCAGTCAAAATCAGGAGTGTTAGCTGGTGGTTTTCGAGTAGCAGTTGTGCGTGTTCGCGTCCTTGATTCCGGTTGGCAACGATTGCCACGTCGACACGTCCTGTCTTGATGTTCATCGACAGGTTACGGTCCTCGGTACTCTCGACCAGCTCCATATCAGGCTCCAGCCGAACAGCATTTTCGACGATGTCGCGCAGCATCCGCGGCATGCTGCCAACGAGAATGCGAATCCTGGTCAAGATGCCCTTTCATTCGAGTTCCATCGCTATGCAGCCTATATTGAAGGCAGACATCAGCGATGGGAATAGATCAGTGGATTCAAATATGGTTCATTTAGGGCTTAGAAGACTGCGTTGACCGTCGCGTTGAATCATCGGAAGATGCTTCTATGAATCGGTTACCCCCCTTACGCTGAAAGGCACGATTCGATCTCGAGGCCTTGCACTGCGGCGCGAAACGCCACGATTCGTTGAAGAAGGCTTTAGCGGTTCTGAAATTGCGGGAGCTTCCACCGGACACGCAGGGAGGGCTGTGTCCTTCGGTTCAGTTGCGTCGAGGTCAGAGAACTAGACCAGCAATGAAAGGAAATTGCTTTTCAACTCTTCACAGCCTGGGGAGTCAAAGCTGCCCGCCCCTGCTGGGCAAAACCAACGAAGAGCCGAGCCGCATCTGTTCGCCGGTGCAGGTTGAGTTTCTCGAGCAGGTTGTGTACATGGTTTTTGACCGTCGCGACCTCGATTCCAAGACGGCAGGCTATCTGTTTATTCGAGAGATCTTGCCCGATGAGCCGAATTATTTCTAACTCCCTGACCGTCAAGAGCGCCTCCCGTATGTCCGATTCAGGTTCGGCAGCGAGCTTGGCCACTCTTCGGAGGAGGCTTCCTGCAATGGCGGGCGAGCACTTGAGTTCTCCGTGGGCAGCGTTTTCGATGACACCCACGAGATCCTCCAAAGACGCTTCCCTGCTCACGTATCCGTCAGCCCCCGCTTCGATGCCGGCGAGAACATCATCTTCGGCATCTGTGATACCGAGTGCCACAACCGCAGATTGCGGGGACAAGCGTTTAACTTCGCGGATGGTGACATGGCTTTCAGTTGTCGCCATATCTACGATGACAACGCTCGGCGCTAACTCATGAAGACTTGCCAGCGTCTCTCGCCCGTTGGCCGGGGCACCCACGACCGTGAGTTGGCTGCATCCACTGAGCATCTGCGCCAAGCCCTCGCGATACAGTCGGATACCCGCGATGATCAGAACGCCAATCACTCGGTTCTTCCAATCCCGACGCAGGAAATCGAGGCCGTTGTTGAACCCGACCTCAGCATTTGGCTTCCATGCAAAGGATTCGAGAGCATCGTGCGACCCGCCACAGTCCTGCAATTACGCGCTAATACCGTTCTACTAGTCTGTACTTTTCCCATCCGAAAATGCAAGGGCATTCTTCTCGATAGCCCGACCGGAAGCCGATATCGATGCTCACCGGCGGGAACGGTCGCCTGATTCGCTTCGCCAGAACGGGTGCTAACGCTATGTGCAATTTGCCGCCATTGTTGTATGACTGTGAGCTCTCGAACTTAAGTCTGTTGACTTGGCAGTCGCATTGCTCCGCGTTCGTGCTATGCGTTCGAGCTAGACAGAATGGAGAGCAATTATATGCATGCACCTAATCTCGCGATCGCAGCAGGGGTGACGGCGTCGACCGCCATGACGGATGCGGTCTATGTTTTGTTCAGTTCCGCGGTTTCGGCGCGGCACCGGATTTCCGCGGCAAACTGGAGCAGCCTCTGGTACATGCTTTCCGCTTTCGCGGTCATCAGTTACACAGGCAATCCCACATACGTGGTGTTCGCTGCTCTCGGCTCATGGTTGGGAGCATTCAGTGCTGTGACGTGGCTAAAACGGAAAGATCCAAGGACCGAGCCAAACGTGCGGCTGACACCACTTTGATCGAGTTCGCGTTGATAAGGGCTAGCCCGGCGCAAAGCAAGAGAGCCGACGAACAGCAGGATTTTAAATGCAGCCGCCCAGTTGCTTAGGGAATGAGCCGTTCTTTGCGCAACCGTGCGAAAAGATCGAAGAAGCTGTCGTCCGTTGCCTGATAGTCGAAAAAGCCCAGCTTACGGCTCTTGCTCATATCCGTCACTACTTCAATGGGACGGCCCAGGTCTGCATCCGTGTGCCAGGGTGAGACCAGCACATTTATGTCGGGCTCGGCCAAATTGTACTTGCGCGCAATTTCGGCCCACACCGGGGCAGCTCCAGCAAGTTGCTGTTCAAGTGGCGTTCCCTCACCCTGGAGAGGAGCCGGCTGGAGCCCGAACCAGCGTGCAATGCGCGCCCACATCCAGCTCCAGCGGAACACGTCGCCGTTTACCACGTTGAATGCTTCGTTGCGGGCCGCCGGAGTGGTCGCGGCCCACTCAAGATGCCGCGCCAGCAGACGGGCATCCGTCATGTCCGTCAGGCTGTTCCATTGGACAGACGAGCCCGGAAACAAGAAAGGCCGAGCTGTTTCGCGGCAGATGGTCGCATACGCGGCCAAGGTTACGCCCATGTTCATGGCGTTCCCCACGGCATAGCCAATGATCGTGTGCGGACGATGAACACTCCAGCCAAAGCCGTCTCGCTTTGCCGCTTCGAAGACCTCATCTTCCTGCGCGTAATAAAAGTTTTCCAGATCTAGCCGTGGCTGGTCCTCGCGGAAGGGTGTGGCGGGCAGCCGGCCTTTACCATAGGCTTCGAACGGCCCCAGATAATGTTTCAATCCCGTCACCAGAGCGACATGTTGGACCGAACCGGCGCCCGACAACGCATTCAGCAGGTTGCGCACCATTGCGCTGTTGACCCTAATGTTTTCGGCTTCGGTAGGCTGGCGTAGCCAGGTGGTGATGAAAACGTGGGTGGGCTGCAGGCCTTCGAGAGCACTTTCCAACGTCTCAGCTCTAAGTAAGTCAGCCGCAATGGGCTGAATGCCTTTTGCTGAGGAGGGCTTGCGCGCGAGGCCATACACCGTCCATCGGCCTTGCGTCGCGAGATGGGTTGCGAGATTAAGACCCACGATGCCCGTAGATCCTACGATGAGAGCACGCTGCTGAGACATGAATCCTTTCAGAAGGACGGATAGTGATCCATTCCCTGTAAGTAGTATGCCTTGTTGATCTGCTGTCGACTAACCAGTTCGTACCCGGCTGCACGCATCAACGCCCCAAGCCAGCCACGGCGGAGGGGCCTTGGCCAATCTGTAGCGGGTCGTGTAAAATTCCCTCCCTTACGGTCGTCGGGACTCCTCGTCCGATCAGGGCGGTCCGGAGTTTCCCCTTCCTCCCTGGATCCCGACTAACACGAGCCCAAAGATCACCAGAGAGGTGGCCGTTGCCTTTGTAACCAGAGCCCATCTTCGGAAGTCTTCTTTGAACCAGGAGGGCTTCCACTGCGTAATTGCGTAAGCTCCAATAAAGATGATGACGTAACGCACACCGGAAATGGCTTCCACGAGCGCCGGGCTCGCTTTGCTGACTGCAAATACAACAAGAAACGAGCCAACTCCGGCTACGAACCGGTTTACGAAATACCAGAACTGGCTGCGGGGCTTGTCTTTGGTGCCGGAGCTCGCCCATATCTGCCGCCGCCAGGACGGGGGAATCAAGAGTGCGACAGCTGCCACAAACGTTCCCAATGTAAAGAATACGTAGCCCGTTACGAAGCCGCTACCGTTAAAAGCAAGCTTCTGCAAAACGTCCGATAATCCAAATGCGACGGAAGCAAGAACAATTTTCGGCAGCATCTTCTTTAAAGGTTTCTGCTCGGCAAAGAACATGATGAAGCCGCCAACCGTCATCAAGAGGAAACCCGATACATGCTCACCAAATGGATGTTTGAGTAGTGGCACCGAGATCAAGGCTGTTGCTACGGGGACGAATCCACCCATGGCGGCCAGCTCTTCTGAAGCCTCGCCAGACTTTAGCGCCGAGTAGTAGAAGTAGGATGCTACCAAATCGAGCACTCCGGCGAGAAGTCCCGTCGCAGCAAGTTGAAGACCGGGAAACGCGAAGCCGAATGGCATCAGAAACAATCCGAAGATGCTGATCGCTCCCAACCAAAACACGTACGAGAATAGGTTCTGCGTGCCTTTTCGCTGGAGCAGCACCTTATCCCAAATAAGAGAAACGCCAATTAGCGCGTGGCCAATGATGGCGAGGAGAACGCCGCTTAAGATGGTCGTCTTGAAAACATTCACTTGAGCCTTCAGGAATAGGATCACTCACACCGGTGTGAGAAAGCGATAGGCGCTGCGACGCTCCCCGACGAGAATCAAAATTAAGGATGCGGTTTGCTTTCCGATAACCGTTTTGTTCGTTCGAGAGGGGAGAAGAACAGCGAAATGGGCGATTGGGTGGGGAATGAGTCCTCCATGAGTTTCTTGCTTCATTGTTCACCGAAACAGTTAACAAGCGAAGGTGAGCGCATCAGGAAGCCGGCGATGGCTGCCGCGGTGTTACCAGGAAGTCGAAATCGCAACCTTCGTCGGCCTGCAAAACACTAGCGAGGAACAGTTTGGCATAGCCGCGCGACATATCCCAATCAGGATGGATTCTAGGCTCTAGCAGCTTCGCACGTTCCTTCAGTTGCTCCTCGGACACAAGCAGGTCGAGGCGACGCCGCGGGACATCCAGCCGGATGAGATCACCGGAATGCACCAGGGCCAGCGGTCCGCCTATCGCGGCTTCCGGGGCAATATGCAGAACAATCGTGCCGAATGCAGTCCCGCTCATCCGGGCATCCGAAATCCGGACCATGTCCTTCACTCCTTGCCGTGCCAGCTTTTTGGGTATGGGGATATAACCCGCCTCCGGCATGCCAGGCGCTCCCTTGGGGCCCGCATTGCGCAAGACAAGAACAGTGGCTGGCGTTACATCGAGATCAGGATCGTCCAACCGTTTCATCATTTCTTCAATCGAATTGAAGACCAGGGCGGTTCCCGTGTGCTGCATCAGTTGTTCCGAAGCGGTTGCCTGTTTGATCACGGCACCATGGGGCGCGAGATTGCCACGCAAAACCGCGAGCGCGCCTTGCGCTTTCAACGGCTTCGCACGCGGCCTGATAACGTTCTGGCCGGGCACTTCTTCCGCTCCTGCAACGGCCTCGGCGAGGGTACCGCCCGAAACGGTGGGCACATCCAAGGTAAGAAGATCCGACAATTCCTTCATGACTCTTGGGATTCCGCCGGCTTGGTGAAAGTGCTCCATGTAGTGCTGGCCAGACGGTTTTAGATCAACCAGCACAGGCACGTCGCGACCTGCGGCATCAAACTCGTCCAGATCGATTCGATGCCCTGCGCGGGCGGCGATGGCACAGAGATGGATCAGGCCGTTGGTGGAACCGCCGATCGCCTGAAGAATGACAAGCGCGTTTCGGATGCTCGCAGGCGTCAGGATTTCATTCGGTCGAGGATGGCCCGAGACCGCCATTTCAGCGGCCCGCTTTCCGCTCGCCTCTGCAATCCTGCGCCGTTCCGCATGCGTCGCCGGAATGGCAGCACTGGTCGGAAGCGAGAGACCCAAGGCTTCTGTCACGCACGCCATTGTGCTGGCAGTGCCCATCACCATACACGTGCCGACCGAGGGAGCGAGCCGTGCGTTTACTATCTCGATTTCTGTCTGGTCTATTTCGCCGGCTCGAAATTTTGCCCACAGTCGACGGCAATCCGTACAGGCTCCCAGTTCCTCGCCTTTATGATGACCAACAATCATCGGACCCACTGGAAGGACGATGGCAGGCAAATTCGCGCTGGCGGCCGCCATGATTTGCGCCGGTAACGTTTTGTCGCACCCACCGATCAGGACTACGGAATCCATGGGCTGACATCGGATCAGCTCTTCCGTTTCCATCGCCATCAGGTTGCGCAGGTACATGGCTGTTGGATATGCAAAAGCCTCGTGGAGGGTCATCGTCGGGAAGACCATCGGTAGGCCGCCAGCCAACATGACGCCACGCTTGACTGCCTCAATCAAATCCGGGACATTGCCGTGGCATGGATTGTAATCGCTATACGTGTTGGTGATGCCGACAATCGGCCGGTTGAGTGCACCGTCGGAATAGCCCATCGCTTTGATGAATGCACTCCGCAGAAAAAGCGAGAACTTCTCATCACCGTAGCTGGTCAACCTTTTGCGCAGGCCGTGCGTCGATTCAGTCACTTCTAAAGCTTCCGGCAAGACAGCATCTTGGCAGCCATTCAGGCATGCCCTATTCTGCCTCCCAAAAGCTCGTTCATGCAAGCCGATAACAGGACGTTCCCAGACCTCACAGCTTCATCTCGCCGCGCAGATCGATTTCCGGGCCGGGCATTTCAGTGGCGGTGAGAGGATGTCGATGTGATTATGAGTATCGATCCCGATTGTCGTCGCTACGATTTCAGCTCTCCGCGGGTCGGTGCTATTTGCCACTCGTCCCAGGCCGGGGCGCAGCATCATCGCAGCACCTGCACTCATCGCAGCGGCAAAAAGGAACCGCTGCCTCGAACGGTTTGCTTGAAGCTCCATCACAGGTCCCCTCAACGTGAGCTTAACCGGGCCTCTTTCACATTGGCTGGATCGCCCGATAGCCGCACTCGTCGCTGCAGCCATCATAGTCATCGAGGCTTGCTGGGCGTGTCGGTGGGCCCCTGGTTAGAAGCCCCAAAGCGATCGCGAGATCCATCGCCCATCATCGCAGTAGACCGCGTACTCTACTGGCTAATACTTCCTTGGCCTTCGTCGTAGCGAGAATGCGTTCGAGCAGCCCAAGATCGATATCGAGAATCAACTCCGTAGCAAGAGTCCCGCGTATCGGTGCACGCATTAAGCCCATCTTTGCCAGCATTGAAAAGGTCAGTACCGAGCCTTGCCAGCTTCGCTGCTGACTAGCGAACTGAAGCGGGAGACCAGCTATACCTCGGAACAAGTCGTCAAACGAGCGGTCAATGGACTGCATGGCCTCCTGTTTTGATTGGGGCAGTTTGACGGTAGCCAGCACGCCTGGTTTGAGGAGCGCGGATCGAAGTGCTTTCTGATGAACATGGTGGATGATGCAACCAGCCGGACGGAGGCGATCTTCAGCGCGGAAGAGACGATCTGGGCGGCGGTGACAGTGCTGCGGAAATGGGTGGGTAAGTATGGCATTCCCAAGGCGCTGTATACGGACTGGAAGAACGTGTACGTCACGGAACCGACGCCCCAGCAGGAACTGCGTGGAGAAGTACCGGTGACGCAGTTTGGGCGCATGTGCGCGAAGCTGGGAATCCGCATCATTGCAGCGAGTTCGCCGCAGGCCAAAGGGCGTGTGGAGCGAAACCACGGCACGCATCAGGACCGGTTGATCAAGAAAATGCGGGTAAAGCAGATAGCCTCCATGGAAGAGGGCAATCGCTTTCTGCCCACTTACCTGGCGGACCACAACCGGCGGTTCGTTACCGCGCCGCAAGTAGCGGAAGACTTTCATACTGCCGTGCCGGAGGGCATGGAATTAGACGCGATCTTCCGGCTGGAGGAGACGCGCACGATCAGCAACGATTGGATAGTCAGCTACCACGGCCGGCTGTTCCAGTCCCGAGTCAACAGCCGGCAGCATGCTCCAGCTCGTAGCAAAGTCACCGTGTGTGAATGGCAAGATGGCCGGATCAAAATCTACTATCGCGACCAACTGATGGAATGGGACGAGATCACAAAAGCCCCGGTGACCGCGCCACCGGTAGTCATCAGCAAATCATCCGCGCAACATTGCAAGAGCAAAGCGCCGCCGATGGAGCATCCGTTCAAGCAGAACAGCTACGAGCAGATGCTCGCACGCAAAGCTCTGGAAGCTCTGCGGCGAGGCGGAAAGCAATAAGGAGAGCCGGGCAAAACGGCCCGGCTGTCGTCGCGTTTACTAACCCGAAGACCTCCGCTCGGGAGCTTCACCAAAGCAATCCCAAAGGAACAAACCCTCCCGAATACCGGAAGGGTTTGAT
>DATIMM010000062.1:0-5286 GCA_035475295.1 Bryobacteraceae bacterium | reverse complement strand
GAAGCGAAAGAGGCGGCGAAGAAAGAAGCCGTCAAGAGTCGGCCGGTTGCGGTGGGGAAGAAGCCGAAGAAAGAGCCGTTCGGAGTCGTGGAGCAGTGGCTCGAGGTGAGCATTACCGAGGGCGTGACCCGGACCGAGTATTTTCCGCCGAATGAAGAGTTGCTCGACGAGGTTCGGGAGACTTTGGAGAAGGGCGAAGCGGAGCCGCAGATGGTGTATCGCCGGATGAATTTTCCGGATGGGGTGCCTGCCGAGTATGGGTGGACGAATCTGCACCGGAAGGAGCAGTGCGAGACCACGCAAGCCGGTGGATGGTGTGCGCGGTGTCAGGTGGAAGAGCGCGGCGGGTGCGGGATTCAGCGCATGAGCTACGAGACCTGGAAGCAGGTGATTGAGCGGGAGAAAGAAACTCCGGGGCAGCATGCCGGGCCTACGGGCGTAGGGAATCTACCTACACCGAAAGAGCGCGGGGGCGAGTTGCCATTTGCCGAGATGCGGGAGAAGTGGGTGGTGAAGAAGGAGAAAGACTAGGCTTGAGGAAGAGTTTGGCCGCCTGGTAAGCTGTCCTGCCGATAGAGTTACCACCCGGGAAGGTAGTGTCAACCAAATTGTGTAAACGGCCTAACCACAGGTTTAGCTGGCGATCTCTGGGAAGCGGTCTTCCCACAGAGGATGGCGAAGCGGTTTAACTGTCGTAGCTCAGACTTGATCTGACAAGAGCATTAACCCCCCGAGAACGCGCGCGCAGCGCGCAGGGTAAAGGTGGTCCGGTGAAGTCTCAACCGGGAAACGGTCGAGCTGTTTGTCATGAGCCAGCTGCTTGGAATCGAGGAAAGTCTGCCAAGGCGTTTTCCCGAAGCAATACCGGACAACTATCGAGTCGTCGGCAAGGCGGAACGTGTACGACAGGGACGGAACGGTAAGCCGGCTTCACGCCGGTCGATTCTCCCTAGCAAGTGACGAGATCGGTATGGGCGAAGCCTTTCGAGTAGTCGAGCACGGAGATCACGGTCGGGGTTACGCGGAACATGCGGACATCCGCCGGGTTCGGCATTGGTAGGGGCAGGGAGTTCTGCTGCGGATACTTCAGCATCAGCATGCGGAGGACCTTCTCTCCTTCGGCCGGATCGATGACGGGATGCGCGTGCGCCGCCATAGACAGTCCGGTGATCTCCATTACTTGTGGCGTGTCATGATCGACCGTCAGCGACACCCGATCATCTCGCGCCAGATTTGCCGCCTTCTGGCTATCCGGTCCGCAGAGAAAGTACAGCGTGAAGCCCTCGCTCGCATAGCCCACCGTCGTCGCCTGCGGCCAACCGTCCGGCCTCAGCGTGGCAATCGTCATGATCCGGTGCTGATCCAAAATCGTCAGGATCTTTTGTCTGATCTCTTCGTCCATCTGTCGTCTCCATCAGTTCGCGCAGCTATCGGTCCTGCTGGGCCAGTCCTGAAACGGAAGGTGTAATTCCATTGTTTGTTTTCGGCCGAGCCAGCTCCAAAACCGACATCTTCCCGTCCGTGAGAATCTGGTCTCCGGTGGCATTCGCCGCTTTCCGCGGAGCTGCCGGACGTCCCACGTCGGCGTAAGCCACGGCCGTTCCGATGAACAGCAAATCGGTGGATATCCAGTCCCGCTCGCGGTCGATATGCGGGTCAATGCGATGCGACCACTTCGTGCCCGCTTTCGCGTTGGTGATCGCCAAGTCATGGGTCGCGGCGCCGATCCAGATTTCCCGCCCGTCGTACGTCCCAGCTTGCTTCCAAATTCGCAAGTGATGCCGTTTGGCGAAAGTGTTCAGAGACTTTTGAAACACGAGATCAGGCACCCGGCCCTCGATTCGGAGCGACGAAACAGGAGCACTGGAGTAACCGGTTTGCCGTACCGTCGCTCCCATCGTTTTCAGCGCCGACCGGACACTCAGGTTATCGGCCTGGAACCATCCCGCCTCACCAAAAGCAGCTACGAGTTGCTCTTGCGTGCCGAGAAACATGAGATTCGTGATATCCGAAGGAGTTCCGCCTGCCGTGTGTGTACGCAGCGGCGTTTTCTCGACAACGCCCTGCAGTGCGGCATCGACGGGCAGTTTCTGCCATCCGGGCCAGGATTCCTTCTCCTTCAGCATTGAGGGCCGTACAATTTGAACCTGCAAATCGGTTCCGGCAGGAAAGAGAATTTCACGGCGGACGGATAAACCGTAGACGGCCTGGATGCCTTTGATGGTGTAACCGGCGATCGGGTTGACAGCGCCCAACGCGGCCATCGCCACCGAAGCCTTTGTCGAAGCGTGCGGCTGGACGATGCCCAGGATCTCGTTATTCCGAACGGTCTCGCGAGCGTTATCCACATCCAGCACGCGAGCATAGAGGGACGAGCGTGCGCCGTCTTTATGAACGATATTCGAGAAGTCGAGCACCATCCGGGGCCGGTCGTACTTGCTCGGGGCTTTCTGGGCGAAGAGCACAGTTCCGTTGATCTTCGTACCAGGAGCTACCAAGAGCTCGCCCTGATCGCACTCCACTTGCTCACCGTTCTTACATAGCGGGTAGGTGACGGTCGCGGTCAGGGGGTCGCCGGTGCGAGAGCGATCGCTGTATACCGAATTATCGAGCCGCACACTCATCGTTAATCCCGGTGCCAGATCAGCTTTGGCCGACCTGGAACTGGGGATTGGAACTGATGCCACACCAGTCGAAGCCTGGTCAAAAAACTGGAAGAACGCGGCCAGAAAGCCACTGGTTGCGCCGTGCTCGATCAAGAGCGTCTGCATTTCGAAGTTGGGAGAGTAGAGCAGGTAGTCCAGAGCCGTGTTGTTGTACCGGTCTTCCCGGTTCAGTTCCACGCCTCGCTCAATCAGTGCATTTGCGACCTCCCCGTAGGCGACTTGCACCTTCGGCTTGACCGTATAGCTGGAGCCAAAGACCGCCCAATGAAGTGCGGTACGCCCCTGCGGATCTACAGCCTTCAGATCCGCTCCGCTTTCAATCAATCTTTGGGCGTCCCGCAGGCGGTCCAGTATGGCTTGCTGTTTCGTCTCACGGGTGGCTGCGTAGAGCAACTGGAGAAGCGGGGAGTTACGCGAGACATCGAGGTGCACAGCCGCGGGCGCTAACTCTTCCGCGAATTCATCCTGCGGCTCCGAAGCCGAGTCGACGGCGGGCATTCCGGGAGGCTGTTCTTGAGGATTGCCGGGAGATTGGCCGGTCGAGTTGATGGCCTCCCATGAGTAAGCGAACGCATGTGGCGTAATGAGCGGACTGTCGGGTATCAGGCAGACGGTCGATAGCAGAGCAATGAACCTTACGATGCGGGGCATGGAATCAATCTCCTTTTGAATAGGGACGATGGTGACGAGCCCACGGCAGTAGACCACCATCACTGATCCTCTCGGGCGACAACTCCATTTCCCTCCAGCGCCCAGTTCGCGACCAGCACGTCTGGTGTACGGCCAACGTGAACACCATGGCCCGCGTCCCAATCGCCTGCTCGCCTTCGGGTCGGTAGCTAAGGGTGCCTCCGGCCACTGTGCCACTGGCGACGAGTTGCGATGTAAGACAGGTTTGAGGGAACGATTTTGCCCCCGCGTGGCGGGCCGTTGTGCAGAAAGGCGTAGAATCGCGCCTAAAGGGGGCGAGCACCACTGGACAGTGAGGCAGCGTCATACGCCATGTCCTTTGGGGCTAGTATAGTTGGAAGCCGGCAGTGTGCCACTAACCAGCCTAGCTCTTAGTACCAGGCTCGTACCGAAGGTCCGTTATCGAAGTGAAGATCAGACCACAAATCAACTCTCGCGAGTTATGAGCGGATCCCGGTTATCCCGGTGCTCGGCTACAACAGATGGTTGCTAGAACCGAGTCCGGCGCGCTTAAGTTTCGGATGGTGCGCCTTTCAATCGGTCCACCGAAATAACAGGCACGTACTATCGAAAAACGGATATGTACTGAAGTACTTGGTCAGCGCGATTTTGTGGATGCTTGTCGAACGCACAAAAGGCCAGAGGACAAAGTTGCGTGTTCCAGCTTACGGTAAGTGCTTCGGTGCTCCCGCTGGCGGGCCGTTATAGCGCGGCCAAGACTTGATCGTAAAGATATTTAGCGCCTTCGACGCCGTCCCAAGGCCCTTCCTCGTATTCGAGCGCAAAGAGGCCTGTGTAGCCGGAGTTCAGCATGATTCGAACGTTGCGTTGCACATCGGGATCCTTCCAGCGATTCCAGTACTTAGCGTGAACGTTGGTGTGAGCGTAGGGGGCCAAGTCTTGCAGCGCGTGGAAGAGAAGGTACTCGTGCTCCCAGTTGCAGAAGTCGGGCGAAGCCTCGCAGAAGGGATTGTTCACCTCTTCAATGATGATCCGGATGTTGATGGGATTTGCGGTCAGGCCCCAGTGGTTTTCGAGCGTGACCTTGACACCTACTTTTCCGCCATGATCGGCCATCTCCTTAAAGGATTCAATGCAGTTGGTCAGATACTGGGCGAGTTCGGAGTTCTTCGGATAGGAGCTTGGGTCCGCTACCGGCATGGGAGCGATGCGAGGACCGCCGCTGTTGACACGCATTGACTTTGCCCCCAGCGTTGCCGCGCCGTCCAGCCACTTTTTGGCAACCTCCACACCTTGCTTTCTCTTTTCGGCGTCGAGGTCGCAGATGTTTCGAGGGGCGTTGTTCGAGATGTGGTGACATCTGGTCCCGGTAGCGACCTGTTTGTTGGCCATCTTCTCCAGCCAATGTTTGCCTGCCGCGCTGGAGGGGTCAAATTCGGTCACCTCATGGACAGCTCCGTCACTGCCGACAACGCTTGATTTGACAAACTGAGCGTCATCGCCCACGTCTCCAAACAATCCGGAGAACAGATCCATGTCGCGTACGCCGGGGAATGTTTTCTTCGTAAAGTCCGGGAAGTCGAGCATCGTGATCTCGCCGTACTTCGTTTTCATCCGGTCCACTTCGGGCTTGGGTGCGAGGATGACACCTCGAGCTTTGAAGATGTAGCGGATGGGCCAGCTATTCGAAGCGATTCTCGCCACTTTTTCCTGTTCGGTGAGGGGACGCTGAGCACCAGCGTGGGAAATCGGATCCGATGCGGCCGGAGACTGTGCGGAGCCCACCGAGGAGGCCATCAGTCCGCCCGTCAGACTTGCGCCCGCTCGCTTTATGAAACCGCGTCTGTTGGGGGTCATGCCTTTTGAACTCTCAAAATCCATTTTTGTTGCCTCGTGAAAGTGAAATTGGATTCCGGTTACTACGTACGCTCGACAAAGAGATATCCGGAGTCAGGCGCACGCCTGCGCT
>DATIMM010000061.1:0-14662 GCA_035475295.1 Bryobacteraceae bacterium | reverse complement strand
GGGTGACGGCGTTCACGTCTTCGCCGAACAAGGCCGACGACCTAAAGAAGATGGGTGCTCACGAGGTGCTGAATACGCGTTCCGAAGCTGAGCTGAAGAAGGCAGCGGGTTCTTTCGACATGATCCTGAATACGGTGATGGCAGATCTTCCCTGGTCGTCCTACATCAATATGCTGGCTCCGAGAGGACGTCTCCATACGGTCGGTGTTCCCCTCAATCCGATCCCGGTGCCGGCTTTCAGCTTGATCCAGGTGCAGCGGAGCGTGTCGGGAAGTCCGTCGGGCGCGCCATCGGTTGTGGATAAGATGCTCGAGTTTTGCTTACGTCATAACATTGCGCCCATTACGGAGGATTTTGCGATGAGCCAAGCCAATGAGGCGTTCGAACATCTGGAGGCCGGGAAAGCGCGGTACCGGATTGTGCTGAAGAACGACCTGCGGTAGCTCCTAAAATAGAAGCTTGGATCGTATTCAAATCATCGGGGCGGGCCTTGCCGGCTGCGAGGCCGCCTACCAGGCAGCGGAAGCGGGCGCGGAAGTTGTGTTGCACGAGATGCGCCCGCACAAGCGTACGCCGGCTCACCAGACGGATTGCTTCGGGGAATTGGTCTGTAGCAATTCGCTGAAGAGCGAGCAGGTGCACTCGGCGCCCTGGCTGCTGAAGCAGGAGATGCGGCGGTTGGATTCGCTGCTGCTGCGGGCGGCGGAGACGGCGCGGGTGCCGGGCGGCCATGCGCTGACGGTGGATCGGAACGTCTTCTCGGCGGAAATCACGAAGGCGCTAGAGGCCCATCCGCGGATCGAGGTTCGCCGGGGCGAGGTGACCGAAATTCCGAGCTCCGGTGTGGTGATTATTGCCAGCGGGCCTTTGACGAGCGATGCGCTGGCGGCAGATATCAGCCGGTTGACCGGCTCGGACCGGCTGTATTTTTACGACAGCATCAGCCCAATTGTGGCGGCCGATTCGATCGATATGTCGGTGGCGTTTCGGGCGTCGCGCTGGGGCAAGTCGCTGGATGGGAGCGACGATTACGTCAACTGTCCTTTTAACAAGGAGCAGTATGGGGCGTTTATCGATGCTCTACTCGAAGCCGAGTTTTATGAGCCGCACATTCCGGAAGACCAGACGCCGTACTTCGAAGGGTGTCTTCCGATAGAAGAGATCGCCAAGCGCGGGCGGGATACGCTTCGGTTCGGGCCGATGAAGCCGGCGGGGCTGGACGACCCTCGCACTGGTCGGTGGCCGTACGCCGTGGTGCAACTTCGCCAGGAGAACCAGCGGGCCGACAGCTACAACCTGGTCGGGTTTCAGAACCACATGCGGTTCGGGGATCAGGCACGGCTGTTCCGGATGATCCCGGGCCTGGAGAACGCCGAATTCCTGCGATTCGGGCAGATGCACCGGAACACGTATATCAATTCGCCGACGCTGCTGACGCCGACCCTGCAATTGCGAAACGAACCCAGGATCTTTTTCGCGGGACAGATTTCAGGCGTGGAGGGCTACGCCGAATCTATGGCCACGGGGTTGATGGCGGGACGTCATGCGGCGGCCGTTTTGCGAAACGAACCGGATCTGGAGCTTCGGGCGTTTCCGCGCGAGACGGCGCTCGGGAGCCTGTGCCATTACATCACGCATGCGGATGCGGACAATTTTCAGCCGGCAAATATCACGTTCGACCTGTTGCCGGCCCTGGATGAGCAGACGAAGCAAAAGTTCCGGCGCGACAAGAAGGCCCGTCATGCCGAGATTTGCCGGCGGGCGGCGGAAGCGATGGACGGCTATCTTAAAAATGTCTCTTCAAGAGAGTATTGCGCGGTATCTGGCTGAGCTGGCGCGTCGCGGCGCATCGAAGCATACGCTGCGGAATTACGAATCGGATTTGTTGCAGCTGGTTGAGTACTGCACACCTCCGGGCGAAGAAGGTGCCCCGTTGCTGGAGCAACTGGACCTGCCGCTGCTGCGGGAATGGCTTGCCAGCCTGTATGACAAGGGCCTGACCACGATTTCCATACGGCGGAAGATTGCGGCGGTGCGGGCGATGTTCAAATTCCTGCGCCAGGAAGGCATCACCGAGACGAACCCGGCGACGCGGCTGCGGACTCCACGACCGGGGCAGCGCTTGCCCGACGTGATGAGCGCCGAAAAGACAAACAACATGCTGGATGCCGTGGAAGCGGGGGAGCCGGTGGAGAAGCCATCTCGGGAGCGGGACATTGCGTTTCTGGAGTTACTGTACGGCTGTGGAATCCGGGTCGGCGAACTGGTGGGGATCGACCTGGACGATATCGACCTTTCGGAGGGCTGGCTGAAAGTCCACGGGAAGGGTAACAAGCAGCGGCAGGTGCCTGTCGGCGAGCGGGCGGTGGATTCGGTAAACCGCTATTTGCAAGGCCGTTCGGCGGCACCGGACGAGCGGGCGTTGTTTGTGAACGGGCAGGGAAGGCGCTTGAGCGACCGGCAGGTGCGGCGGTTGGTGAAATTTTACGCTACCTTTGTGACCGGAGATTCCACAGTTCATCCGCACAGCTTCCGCCATGCCTATGCCACGCACCTGTTGAGTGACGGCGCGGATCTGCGGGCCATTCAAGAGCTGCTGGGGCATGCGCGGCTTTCCACGACACAGAAGTACACGCAGGTCTCGCTCCGGGGCTTACAGGCGGTGTACGACCGAGCTCATCCCAAGGCCTAGTTGCGAGTTCCGGGACCGAAGCCGTAATGGGCGAAGACTGCCTGGGCGCCTGGTCCTTTTAAGAAGATCAGGAAGCGGTCGGCGGCCTGGTGATTTTTGCTCCCGCTGACGGCAGCGGCTTTTTGGATGATGGGCTGGTGCCAGGAATCGGGAACGACGTCGGGATGCTTGCCTGCGAGGAGGGAGTCGGCGGTGAGGACGGCATCGGCGTTGCCGCTTTCAAAGAGCTGAAGCGTTTGGCGGACGTTTTCGCCGTAAACCACCTTGGGCCGAACCTGTTCCCAGATCTGCTCGTGCTGGAGCGCCTGTACGGCGGCCTGTCCGTAGGGGGCCAACTTCGGGTTGGGGATGGCTACGAAACGAACCCACTTCCGGGTCAGATCCCGGAGCGGGTGGGATTTGCCGTCCCGCCAAAGAACGCCGAGGCGGCCAATGGCGTAGGTGGTGACGGAATCCGGTCGGAGCTTACCGTTCGAAGCCAACCGGTCGACGAACTGGGCGTTGGCGGATAGGAAGACGTCGTAGGGCGCGCCGTTTTGGATCTGCTGGGACAGTACGCCGCTGGCGGCGGTGACGAAACGAACCGAAAGGCCGGGTTCGGATTTGCGAAACGAAGCCGCGAGGTCGGGCTCTAGGTTAGAGAGATCGGAGGCGGCGGCGACGGTCAGGACGGTGGTCTGGGAGGCGGCGGAGGGGGCCAAAAATCCTACAGTGGAAAGCGCAAAGAGGGTTGACAACAAGCGACTCATATTGCATACTAAGGGTGTGCTAAGGGCGCCTGGAAGCCGTGAGCGGTGACCGGGCAGTAAAACGGCAGAGGGTTTAACAAACACATGAGTAAGATTATCGGAATTGACCTAGGAACCACGAACTCGGTGGTAGCGGTGATGGAGGGTGGCTCGCCCGCGGTAATTCCTAACCAGGAAGGCGGCCGCACCACACCGTCGGTCGTGGCATTCACAAAGAACGGCGAGCGTTTGGCCGGACAGGTTGCCAAGCGCCAAGCGGTGACCAATCCGGAAAACACCATCTATTCGATCAAGCGGTTTATGGGGCGCCGCTTCAACGAAGTGAGCGAAGAGATGAAGCTGGTGCCCTATAAAGCGGTGGCGGGCGAGAACGGAGATGCCCGCGTTGAGATTCAGGGCAAGAAGTATTCGCCGCCCGAGATTTCGGCGATGATTCTGACCAAGCTGAAGGAAGCGGCGGAAGCGTATCTGGGCGAGAAGGTGACCAAGGCCGTGATTACGGTGCCAGCTTACTTCAACGATGCCCAACGTCAGGCGACGAAGGATGCCGGGCAGATTGCCGGCCTGGACGTGATGCGTATCATCAACGAGCCGACGGCGGCAGCGCTGGCGTACGGCTTGGACAAGAAGAAGGATGAGACCATCGCGGTGTACGACTTTGGCGGCGGTACGTTCGACATTTCGATCCTGGAAGTTGGCGACGGCGTTGTGGAAGTGAAGTCGACCAACGGCGATACGCACCTGGGCGGCGACAATATCGACCAGCGGATTATCGATTGGCTGGTGCAAGAGTTCAAGAAAGAGCAAGGCGTCGATGTGTCGAAAGACCAAATGGCGTTGCAGCGGCTGAAGGAAGCGGCGGAGAAGGCGAAGATTGAGCTTTCGACGTTGCTCGAAACCGAGATCAACCTGCCGTTTTTGACGGCGGACGCCAGTGGCCCGAAGCACCTGACGATCAAGCTGACGCGGGCGCGCTTCGAGCAGATGATCGACGACATTCTGCAGCGCACGACCGGGCCTTGTAAGCAGGCTTTGCAGGACGCCGGGATGACTCCCCAGAACATCGACGAGGTGGTTCTGGTAGGCGGTTCGACCCGTATTCCGAAGGTGCAGCAGATGGTCCGCGACCTGTTCGGCAAAGAACCGAATAAGAGCGTGAACCCTGACGAAGTAGTCGCGATCGGTGCCGCGGTGCAAGGCGGCGTGCTGGGCGGCGAAGTGAAGGATGTGCTGTTGCTGGACGTGACGCCGCTCTCGCTGGGTATTGAAACCCTGGGTGGCGTGTTCACGAAGCTGATCGAGCGCAACACGACGATTCCTACGAAGAAGAGCGAAGTGTTCTCGACAGCGGCCGACAACCAGACTTCGGTCGAGATCAAGGTCTACCAGGGCGAGCGTGCCATGGCGCGGGACAACCGTATGCTGGGCGTGTTCCAACTGGTCGGCATTCCACCAGCTCCGCGCGGCGTACCGCAGGTTGAGGTGACGTTCGACATCGACGCGAACGGCATTCTGAACGTGCTGGCGAAAGATCGCGCGACCAACAACGAGCAGAAGATCACCATTACTTCCTCCTCGGGTTTGAGCAAAGACGAAGTGGAGAAGATGGCTCGCGATGCAGAGTCGAACTCGGCGGACGATCGCCGGAAGAAGGATGAGATCGAGGCGCGGAACCGGGCGGATGCCATGGTCTACAACGTCGAAAAGATGTTGAAAGAGCATCGCGAGAAGATCTCCGAATCGGACGCGAAAGGCGTAGAGACGGCTCTGGAAAACACGAAGAAGGCGATGGCCGAAGGTAACCTGGAGCAGATCAATTCGGCTACAGATGCCTTGACCACGGCAAGCCACAAGCTGGCGGAGGCGATGTACAAGTCGCAGGGTCCGGGTGGTCCGGATGGCGCGGCGGGTGCAGGTGCCGGTGCGCAGGCGGGCGCTGGAGCCCAGGGCGCGCAAGGCGGCGCGAAGCCGAAAGACGATGTCGTGGATGCCGAGTTCGTGGACGTAGAAGACAAAAAGTAGACGCAGCGGGGATTCACCCGCAGTGAAGTGAGGGTTGGAGAATGGGGCGGCGGTTTCCAGGTGAGGGGCCGCCGCTTCTTATTAGTGCTTCTTAGTACGTAAGGGATTTAGATATGCCTTCTGCAACAAAACAGGATTACTACGAAACATTGGGAGTGGCGCGCAGCGCGAGCGCGGATGAGATCCGCAAAGCTTACCGGAAGCTGGCGCGCAAGTACCATCCCGACCTGAATCCGGGCGACAAAGCGGCAGAAGAGCGCTTCAAGCAGGTTCAGGAAGCGTACGACGTCCTGAGCGACGATAACAAACGCAAGATTTTCGATCAGTACGGATTTTATTCCGACAACATGCCGCCCAACGGAGCCGGAGGTGCTGGCGCTGGCGCGGGACCGGGCGGGCCGGGATTTGGTGGATTCGATTTCAGTGAATATCTACGGCAGCAGCAGGCGGGAGCGCGGGAATCGGCCGGCGGCGGATTCAGCGGCGGTGGCGGAGGGTTCCGCGACATCTTCAGTCAGTTCTTCCGCGGTGGTGCAGCGGCGGGAGCAGGTTCGACGGGCCTGGAGCCGGAGCGTGGGACTGACCTGGAGTATGGCTTAAACATTGATTTCTGGCAGGCGATCCGCGGGACGCAGGTGAGGTTGAATATTTCCCGTCAGGAGACGTGCGAGACTTGCCACGGCACGGGAACGGCGGGTACGAACGTGGCGATCTGTCCCGAATGCGATGGCACCGGATCGGTGACGCAGATGGCGGGAGCGATGAAGTTCAACCTGCAGTGCCCACGGTGCGGCGGCACCGGGAGATTGCGGAACGCGTGTCCGACGTGCCGGGGCGAGGGCCGTGTAGCGCGGCAGGACATGGTGGACGTGAGAATTCCCCAGGGCGTGGCGTCGGGATCGCGGCTGCGCGTGGCGGGGAAAGGAAATGCCGGCGTGGCAGGCGGCCCGTCAGGCGACCTGTACATCACGATCCGGGTAGAGGAGCATCCGTTCTTCAAGCGCGAGGGCGACAACATCCACATTCACGTGCCGCTGACAGTGAGCGAAGCGGGCCTGGGCGCGAAGATCGAGGTGCCGACGATCGATGGGCGCGCGTTGTTGAAGATTCCGCAGGGAACACAGAACGGACAGAAGTTCCGGCTGCGCGAGAAGGGCGTCTTCAATGCACGAAAGAACTCGCGCGGGGACGAGATTGTGGAGACGGTACTGAAGGCTCCGAAGGTGGATGATGAACGGACCCGGGAACTGCTGCGCGAGCTGGCGCAGGTGCAGACGGAGGACGTCCGGGCCGACATCTGGAGCCGGGTGCAGCAGCCGGGTGTTTAGGAATTCGTAGGTAGCAGTAAGCGGGAAGAGTGGCCATGAGCAAGACGAAGAGCAAAGCAGCTTATATGATTTCGGCGGTGGCCGAACAGTATGCGATCCATCCGCAGACACTGCGCCTTTACGAGCGCGAGGGGTTATTGCGTCCTTCCCGCAGCGAGGGAAATACGCGGCTTTATACGGATGAGGATCTGGAGCGCCTGGAAATCATTCTGCAGCTGACGCGCGAGCTGGGGGTGAACCTGGCGGGCGTGGAGATCATTCTCAACATGCGGGAGAAGATGGAAGCGATGCAGAAGCAGATGGAAGGGTTTATCGCGAACCTGAATGAGGAGTTGCGGCAGCGGGCTATGAGCGGACGGTATGGCGAAGCGAGCAGCAGTAATTCGCTGATGCCGGTGATTGAGATCAGTGCAATGGCGGGACGAGGGGCGGAGGCGAAGAAGCGGAAATAAGCGGGCGGTTTAGTTCCATGGCCGTATGGCCTTGGCGGGGCCGAACCCTGCTGTAGCGATGTTATGCTCGCAGCATGACCGATCGAATCACAATCGAGGCCGGCAAGCGCTCTGGCCAGCCGTGTGTTCGCGGTCTGCGCATAACTGTTTGGGATGTGCTGAGTTGGCTCGCTGCAGGCATGAGCGAAGAAGAGATCCTGGATGATTACCCTGAGTTGGAGCCAGCCGACTTTCGCGCCGTTTATGAGTTCGCGGCCCGTATGGGCAGGCGAGTCGCTCTGTGAAGTTGCTGCTGGACGAGAATCTCTCGCGCAAACTTGTCCGGCGGCTAGCTGAACTATATCCAGGTTGCGCGCACGTCGCGGATTTCAATCTACTGCAGCAATCGGATCGTGACATCTGGGAGTTTGCTCAACGCGAAGAGTTTATTATCGTGAGCACCGATGCTGATTTCTACGAACTTGCAACAACGCTGGGGCCGCCTCCCAAAGTAGTATGGCTCCGACGCTGGAGGCACCCAACCAGGGACGCGGAGTGGATACTCCGAAGTGAGGCCGTGCGGATCACCGAACTTGCAGCAGATCCGGACCTTGGCATTCTTGTACTCGGAAAGTAGGGGACCATGCCAGCGGTATGGAGTGCTCCGGAATGCGAGAGGACGGATAAAATCGCGGCCAGCAATCACGTTGCGGACCCGAGATTCAGTGGAAAGATGAGCGCGGATGGACAGTGAGGATTACCACGAGTTCGAAGACGAATCAGCGAGATTGGGAGACGGTTGGGATGATTTCCGCTGCGATGACGGCGATCCCATCAGTATCAAGCATCTAAAGCTACTGCCTCTGGCGGAAATGCCTGCGGACGTCCGCCTTTTAGTTCTTGATAACTATTTCCCGGAACTGGAACAGGCCGCCGAACTGGCAGTGCAATGAGCAGAGGGATATGTGCGCGACTTTGCTAAACAGCAGGCGATGAAGTTGCCTTCAGTATCATTCCTTGTAGACGCCCATTTGTGCAGCGTCCGATGGGCCCGGAAGTGTTGTGCAACACGAGAGTTGGTGGCTGTGACCGGAGTGCGGCGCAGCGTCCGATAGGTGGTTGCCGGAGCGTTTGATCAGTTGGATCAAGTTCGAACGGCACTGGTATGCGAGCGGATTCTTCAGTTGCTAGTCGGCGTACTCCATCTTGTTTTGCACATCGCGGACCATGACACTGGAGGTCGGTTCCGCCAGCTTGATGTGTACCGTCGAGCCGTCTTCAAATTCCAAGATCAGATCGTTGCCGCTTTGCTGGACCGCCTTGATCTTGCGTCCGGCGATCACGTTCGTCAGTTTATGGTTGATGGCCATGCCTTCTCCTGGGGTGCGAGTTTTCCCTGTATTTTCTCTTGGCCAGCGGCTGGTCCGTATGGAAGACGCGCTGGTAAGCAGAGATCCAATCCTGAGCGATCCACTGCTGCGCGGTTTCCATGGGAACAGATCCCTGACAGACCATTTCGTGCAGCCGGTTTTCCAGTTGATCCTTGACGTGTGCTCCCCAAACGAGATCGTATCCTTCCGGCCATAGATTGCGAACGCTGTTCGAGCCGCCCAGTTCGAGAGGAATCAGATGGTCGACCTCGTAGGCACCGCGAACGTAGGCCGTGTTGTATTCCGCGTAAACATGGCGTTTCACGGCGACGGGAACATCCCGCACCTTCTTGGTGTAGCCGGGGGTACAGATATCTTCTTTGGTCACCTCCAGTGTGGCTCCCGGTGTCAGGCGCGAGTTGGGGAGAGAACCTGCTTCGGGCGTTTCACGAGGAGTGGTGGGATTATTTCGGCTCGTGCGAGTTTCGGAAGTCTTCGCAGGATTCGGCGGGTTGTTGTGACACGAGACGAGGAGGAGTGCCGGGATCAGGAGGGAGCCCAGAAGCGGGCGCTTCCGAAGCCGGAGGTTAGAACTCAGTCGATAAAACGTGGACATATTTTCTGTCGGCCTCTTGTTGCTTAAGCCGAAGCCCGGCTCAGGATCGCGTTGGCGCCCATCGCGGCGAGCTCCATATCTTCCGCTTCGGGTAAGCCGCTGACGGCAATTGCGCCCACCACTTTATTGGCTTTCCAGATGGGAACGCCCCCACCCCAGCCGGTAAATTTGGGATCGCCAAAGTAACCGATATCGAAGCCGCTGTCGGGGAGACGGGCGGCGTTTCCGATGTCCTTACTCGGCTTTCGCTCGCGTGCCGCGCTGTAGGCTTTGTGAATTGCGATATTGATGGAGGAGAAGGGAGCCCCATCCATGCGAGCAAACGCGATCAACTCTCCATGCGGATCGCAGACCGCAATTACCCCCGCCTTGCCTCGCTTCAACACCTCGCTATAAATCGTTTCGATGGCATGCCTTGCTTCGGTGTATTCGATTACGGATTCAGAAATCATGGAGACCCGTTCTTCAGGATAGCTGTGAACTTGTGAACTGAATGGCGGGCAGCGGCTATTGCGTGCGGGTGAGCTTCCTCCATACAAGTTAACGGTCGTGATTTCCGAATGTATTTTTGTATTCTCGTCACTTCATTCTGTGAATAACCAAGTCGCGCGTAGATAAATCTCCTGTGCGGTGGATCAATAGTCATCAAATTGCTCTAAAATCTTGGCAGTTGCGATCTCGACGGGTTCGAAGCTATGGGGCGCTTCAAATTCGGCCCATTTGAACTAGATCCGGAAGCTCGTGTTTTGCGACGGGACGGAGAGCCGATTCCGACGGCGGGGAAGACGTTGGACATGCTGCTCGTCCTGGTGGAGAACCGAGGGCGGTTGGTCGACAAAGACGAGCTGCTGTCACGGGTTTGGGCGGGCAGTGTGGTGGATGAGGCGAACCTGACGCAAACTATATTCGCGTTGCGCAAAGTTTTGGGCGATAGTCCGAGAGATCACCGATACATCGCCACGATTTCGGGCCGGGGCTATCAGTTCGTAGCTGCCACAACTGAAATTACGAGCCCGGATGTCACGCAGATGCCGCTCGTGGAAGTGCGTGGTCCTCGGAGACCGAGAGGAGCTCTTGCGTGGGCATTGGTGGCCGTTATCGGCGTACTCGTGCTCCTAGCAGTCAGTTATTTGGTGTGGCACCTGACATTCGGTCACGGCCTAGCCGGCGGACAGTTTCACATTGGCTCGATAGCGGTATTGCCGCTCACAAACCTGGCTGGCGAGGATAGGGAGGATTATCTGGCTGATGGAATGACGGAGGAGCTTATCACCGAATTGGCCAAGACAGGCTCCTTCCGCGTAATCTCCCGGACATCCGTGATGCGGTACAAGAAGACCGGGCGACCCTTGTCGGACATAGCCCGCGAGCTCAACGTGGATGCATTAGTGGAAGGCGCGGTACGGCGGTCTGGAGATCGCATCCGCATCACCGTACAACTGGTGGGTACGTCGCCGGAGCATGATATCTGGGCCGACGCATACGAGGGCGATATTCGCGATGTGCTCAGTCTGGAGCGTGATGTAGCCCACGACATAGGAAGCAAAATACAAACTAAATTGACTGGGCGACAGCCTGCACGTCCTCGCGCGAGTAGGCGTCTCGATCCCGAGACTTATGAGGATTATTTACGAGGCCGCCATTTTCTGGCGCAACGAAGCTCGGAGGCCATGAACAAAGCTGTCGAATACTTTCGTCGAGCCATTCAACGCGATGCGCAGTATGCGCAGGCGTATGTCGGCCTTGCCGAAACGTATGACCTCCTCGGCATGTACGAGTTGCTGCCGGCCTCGGTGAGCTTTCCTAAAGCCAAGGAATTTGCCAGCAGGGCCCTGCGGCTTGACAGTACCTTATCCGAGGCTTACACCGTACTGGCCAGCGCCGAATCCTTTTGGGATCTTGACTGGGCCGCCGCAGATCGGGATTTTCAGCGGGCTATTGCGCTGGACCCGAATTCGGTTATCGCATACCACTGGTATGGTGAACACCTGGTTAGCATCGGCAAGGCAGAACGCGCCATTACAGAACTGAAGCGTGCGCATGAACTCGATCCACTATCGATTCCAGTAAACGGCGCGCTCGGACGAATCTACCGCGACGCCCGCAGATATGAGGAAGCGATTCAGCAGTGCAAGAAGACCATTGAGCTGGATCCGAACTCCGCGATGGGGCACCGGTGTCTCGGTCAGGCTTACGTGGGGCAACTACGTTATTCAGAAGCGATTCCGGAACTGGAGCTGGCAAGCGCAGCGGGGCCAAGTCCGTTGCTCCTGTCTGAACTCGGCTACGCGTACGCCTCCAGTGGAAACACTGCAAAGGCGAGAGTTGTGCTCCAAAAATTGATGAGCAAGGCTCGGTCGGCCTACGTGGCAGCTTATCTGATAGCCGAAATCTACGCGGGGTTGGGTGAGAAGGATGAAGCGTTCCGATGGCTGGAGAAAGCGTATCGCGAACGGGATGCCCAGATCGGGTATCTGGCGCTCGATCCCGAAATGGATCCACTCCGTTCTGACCCGCGATTCCCATCTCTGATCCAGCGGCTGAAATTGCCCCCATAGATTCGGAGGTAAATGGGTGCGATCTGAGAAGGATCAGGCTTGGCTAAGCACGAGGCCTCGAGTGCGTTCGGCAAGGACGTGACTGGCAGCGCATCGGCTGGGAACCGGGTGATGAATGCGGTTGAATGTTTATCCTACTTGCCCAAACTCGACTCCGCCATGTTGAGGAAGACGTTGCGCATGCTGTCGGTGCCGCCGTCCGCTCGTTGGATGAGCATGATGGAAATGAGGCCGTCCTGCGGATCGATCCAGCCTTGAGTTCCAAATGCGCCCCCGTGGCCGTAGGTTCCTTTCAAGTGTCCGGCTAGTTCGCCGAAGGGAGTGGTGACTATTTCCCAGGCGAGCCCGTAACCGGAGCCGCCCATCCAGCCGACCGGATGAATGCCGTTGGTTTGCGATTCGGTCATGAGATGAACGGAGAAGAACGACAGATAGCGGTGGCCCTCATAGACGCCGTTGTTCAGCATCATGTGGTAAAGGTGCAGCAGGTCTTCCGCGGTCGAATAGAGTCCCCATCCTGGGGCAGGGAAAACCGCTCCCTGCCTATGCCTGGCGGGATCGCCACCGAGAATGGTCGCGGGCGCGCGGACGAGCTTTCCATTCTTCTGTACGTACACCATCGCGATGCGTGCAACCTTGTCGGCCGGCGGGAAGAAAAAGGAGTCCTTCATGCCGAGCGGGTGGAGAATGCGATCCGTGATGAAGTCCTCATATTTCTGGCCGGAACACACCTCGATTAAGCGTCCGAGGATTTCTATGCCGGGGCTGCTGTAACTCCACTGAGTGCCAGGCTGGAACAGGAGCGGCTCTTTGGCGAGTTGCCGCACGACGTCAGCGAGCGGCACGTTCATCAACTGAGGATAGTCGTGGATAGCGGCGGGCGCGGGGTCGGGAATACCGGCGGTGTGGGTGAGGAGATCGCGAATGGTGACGGGGTGCTCCGGGACACTGAGGTGCGCCGCGTCCGGGCCAACATTGGTTGCGACGCGCTGGTTACGAAACTCGGGCAGATACTGTTCGATGGGATCGCGCAACGCGAGCTTTCCTTCTTCGGCCAGCATCATGATGCCGATGGCGGTAACGGGTTTCGTCATGGACATGATCTGAAAGATGGTGTCCTTCTGCATTGGGCGGCCAGCTTCGATGTCGGACTTACCCAAGGCATCAAATTCGATGACATCGTTGCCATGGGCGACCAGCGTGACGGCACCCGCGACAGTTTGTCCGTCGATGAAGTGTTGGATTCGCTGCGGGATTTGCGAGAGGACCGTATTGTTCACGCCCGTTTCTGCGGTTGGCTCGACAGCCGCCGTCAGGAGAACTCCACTCAGAGCGAGAAGAAGGATGGGAAGGGATGCTTTTCGCACGATCCATCAGCATACCGGACGCGCGATGAATCTCGCAAGCAACGGATCACGACGGAGCCTGTTGGTGTAAACTGTGCGCGCGGGAAGAACCAGAGAAAGATTCCAGTATGACGAACAGCATTTCTTCACAAGGCTTACGAAATGATTCGGACACACCACATTTC
Organism: Bryobacteraceae bacterium; assembly: GCA_035475295.1. GTDB lineage: Bacteria > Acidobacteriota > Terriglobia > Bryobacterales > Bryobacteraceae > Bog-105. The sequence goes on along the minus strand of DATIMM010000061.1, from coordinate 1,365 downwards.
AATGTCAATCGACGCAGGTTTCTACAATCGGCGTCGGCAGGACTGTCGCTCTCGACTCTGGGCGCGTATGGCCTGGAACTGGTCAACCAGAAACCGAAACGTGTTGGGCTGATCGGGACGGGCTGGTATGGCAAGAGCGACTTGTGGCGGCTGATACAGGTAGCGCCTGTGGAGGTGGTGTCGCTTTGCGACGTCGACAAAGTAATGCTGGCGGAGGCGGTTGAGATTGCGAGCCAGCGGCAGAAATCCAAGAAAGCACCGCGCACGTACTCGGATTATCGCGAGATGCTGCGAGAAAAGGACCTGGACATCGTGCTGGTCGGCACGCCGGACCACTGGCATGCCCTTGCGGCGATTGCGGCCATGGAGGCGGGCGCGGACGTGTATCTGCAAAAGCCAGTGAGCCGGGACGTGATGGAAGGGGAAGCGATTCTTGCGGCAGCACGAAAACACAATCGCGTGGTGCAGGTGGGCACGCAGCGCAAGAGCACTCCACATTTGATTGACGTGAAGAAACAGGTAGTGGACGCGGGGCTGCTCGGGAAGGTGGGGCATGTGGAGATGTGTTGTTACTTCCACATGAGGGCGAATGGGCGGCCACCGGTACAGCCGGTGCCTGAGCGGCTTGATTACGAGATGTGGACCGGGCCGGCGCCGCTGCGCCCCTATGACGGACTACCGCATTTGCGCTGGTGGCGCACGTTCATGGAGTACGGCAATGGGCTGTTGGGCGATATGTGCGTACACATGTTCGATACGGTGCGGTGGATGCTCGGTGTGGGCTGGCCGAAGCGTGTCAGTTCCGCTGGGGGTATTTATGTGCAGAAGGACGGGAAGTCGAATATCACGGACACGCAGATTGCCACGTTCGAGTACGATGACTTCAATGCCGTCTGGCAGCACCGGACGTGGGGAGAACCGGTGGATGCGGATTATCCCTGGGCACTGTTTTTGCATGGGGAGAAGGGAATCCTGAAGGCGAGCACGATGCGCGCGGATTTCATTCCGTACGGTAAGAATGCGAAACCGATTCACTTCGATTGCGTGTATGAGAAAGAGCAGTATCCGGAGGACCTGACCGAAAAGGACATCGAGCTAAACGCGGCGCCTGCAACACGACGACACATGCTGGATTTTCTGGCGGCCGTCGATAAACGCGGGCGCCCGGTCGCCGATATTGAGCAGGGGCATACTTCCACGGCGAGTTGCATCATTGCGAATCTAGCGATGGAGACAGGCCGGTCGCTGACCTATGATCCGAAGACGCGGCAGATAGTGGACGATCCCGCCGCGACGAAATTGCTGCGCAGAAGTTATCGCGGGCCCTGGGTGCATCCTGAGGTTCAGGTGAGTTGAGGCTATGAC
>DATIMM010000060.1:0-18595 GCA_035475295.1 Bryobacteraceae bacterium | reverse complement strand
CCGATATGAAGACCCTTATTGGGCGGGTACGTGTAATGCCACAGCCTGTGCCCGGAGCGCGCGTCGATAGCCCACACATTATCCGGGACTGTAATGTAAAGCACGCCGTTCACCAGTAGCGGCGAGCACTTCAGCGCATTGGTCTGGCCCGTCTGGAACGCCCACGCCAACCCCATTTGCCCGACGTTCTCCGGAGTGATCTGCGTCAGCTTGCTATGGCGCTTGCCCGAATAGTCGCCGTGATACGTCGGCCAGGTATCGGTTGTCGGATGAGCAATCATGGCCGGGTCCAGTCCCTGCGCCCACGCGGAACAGGCCAGCAGTATCCCCGCGCCTGCGGAGATGAAACGAAACATATTGGATAACAGCTTCATGTAAGAACTCGATTCCGTTTAACGCAGTGTCTGCAGATACGCCATCAGGTTATGGATATCGTCGTCGGTGTACTTGCCCAACAACTCGGCATGCGCCTCCACCGGAGCGTTGACGCTATACTTCACCTCGCTCACCGGCCACGAGTGATACCATCCCGAAGCGTCTCGCAAGCCCACCGTAAATTCATCGTGGTACTCAAGCTTTCCCGAAAGGGTTTGTCCCGAAGGAAGCGTCACCGTCACATCCGACAACACGTGATCGGGATACAGCATTCGCTCTTCCAGCTTCAATCCCTGATAACGGTTCGCCACCCCTGCCAGGTCTCCGGTCGGCGAATGGCACGTCGAACACTTTCCCGCGCCGTTGAAATACGCCTTCCCCGCTTCCACATTCCCGGTCTGCAGATCCGAAACATCCACGCCCTTGCGGCCTCCCTTTCGGGACGACGCTTGTTTTGTCTGTGTGTGAATGAACGCCACCAGTCCGGAGATCTGATCGGGCGACAACGCAGAAAACGCCGGCATTCCCTTATCCGGGCGTCCATTCCGCACCACATCGCCGATCTTATTCCCTCCCACATCCTGCGCGACGACTCTGGAGCGCGTCAGGTCCGGCCCCGTCTCCCCGCCGGTGGCATCCCGTCCATGGCAAAACGCGCAATTCTGTTGAAACAGAGTGTGACCGCTCTCCACCAGCGCTGGCGGAAAACTAGGGGGCGCCTCTTTCGGACTTTGTTCGCGGGAAGGCGAAGCCTTCGGGCTCTGCTGCTGCTGCTGCGCTCCAAACGAAATACTCGCGATCAGCGCCGCCGAACCGAGCACGCCCACTCCCAACCGGTAACGAAGAAAACCAATCCACATCGACCTTCTACAATATCAATCTGGTTTCAAATTGAAACTCGTGTTTCAACTTGAAACCAGACACGCGTTCAGGTTGAATCAGCGCTCTCTTCCTCAAAAATCCTGCCTGTGCCTTTTCAGCAACATAGCCCTTTGGCACTGGCGGCGTCTCAAATGCCCTAACAAAGGCATGAACTTCTGGTTGATCCTCCTGGCCCTTCAAGTGATCGTCACCGTCTACTCTCTCTGCCGCGAACGCGGAGAAGACAACACCTTCGAAGGCGACAAGCTCGGCTTCCGCAGCTAGATCCCGGATACTCCACCCGCATCCTCCCACCGGCTCACTCAACCCCAACAGCACCACGACAAGAATACCTGCGCAATTGTCTCCGCGGCATCTGCCTCGACCCGCTCTCCTCGATCCACACTTCGCAGTTCTACTTCGACGGATAGCGTGTTATACGGACGGCTGCTTTCCCGAAGGCGTGAAGAAGGATGGCGTGCGAGTGATCACTCAAGCCCGAAACCGGACCATGCGTTTACCTGCACCAATTGGCATTTGTGAATGCAAAGTTGGTCCAATGCACGATCATCCTTTGCAAGCCATTGGTGACAGTCGTAGGGATCGACGGATCCAAGCCGAATTATCATTCCCGATGCGCCGTCGAGACGAAGCTACGGCGCGTGGCGTCTGGGAATTCTGGTTGTACGGTTTCCGTATACGTGCTTTCAGACTATGTCTGACTCTTCTGCTCTCTAGCGGAGTTTCCGCTAAAAGCGGCGGTTTGAGGAAAGAATGTTGCCGTGATATGCCGGCATTTCGATCTCCGTCCGTACCCTACCGCTACCCTACGGCCCGAACGCGAATACCTTCCCGGTACTTGGCGCCGTGCTGTGTATCCAATAGCGGAACGGGGACGCGCCTGCGAGTCGGTCTGCCGGAGCTCTCACCCCAGCCATACACCCCCGTGGCGTTTGAGGGCGGATCGCGTCGCGCACTTGCTCCATTATCCTTATCCTTACGAAGAATTAGGCGTCGCAGCTTGAAGAGCCGCCCCCAGATCATTTCCCGAGAGTCCGGTTTAAGCAGTCGCGCGCTCGAACTGGCCAGGGTGGTAACTCCCGACCGGAACACGCGCCGTGATCACCAGCCGGTTCCAACTGTTGATCTGCACCACGGCAAGCGTGAGATGGATTATCTCTTCTTCGCTGAAGTGCTCGCGTACGTGCTCGTACAGCTCATCCGATACGTCTTTGCTCGCAATCAGCGTGAGATGCTCGGTCCATTCGAGGGCCGCGCGCTCGCGATCCGTGAAGAACGGTGTTTCGCGCCAGGCACTCAAGGCATAAAGCCGCTGCTCGGCCTCGCCATGCGCGCGCGCATCTTTGGTGTGCATATCCAGGCAATAAGCGCAGCCGTTCAGTTGCGATGCGCGCACTTTGATCAACTCGCGCAGGGCCGGCTCCAGGCTTGAGTTACGCAGCGGCGCTTCCAGTCCGTACATCGCTTTCATGATGTCCGCCGACGCTGAGCTTTGCAAATTGATTCTCGGTTCCAGCTTGTGTGTGTTTTTTTCAGCCATGTCGTTTTTTTGTTCCTCTGTTACTCCCGACGAAATGAGCCGCCGCTTTGTGACGCGCACGCAAATTTTTGTACGCTGAATTTGTGAGTCACTCAGACGTTCAAGACCAGCGGCTTGTTTTGTCTCCCGCCGAGCGCCGGCGGCTGCTCTCGCTTGCGTACGGTTACCTCGGCACGCTCGCCGATAGCGAGGATATCGTGCAGGAAGCGCTGCTTCGCTTAGCGGAAACCGATCCGGCCGGAATTGAGAATGCGGAAGCCTGGCTAACTACGGTTGTGACGCGCCTGGCGATCGACAAACTTCGCTCGGCGCAGCACCGCCGTGAAATCTATACCGGCGAGTGGCTGCCCGAACCGTTGTTTCATGCGCCCGATGCCGAGCAGCAGGCGATCACGCACTCGCGGCTCTCGGTTGGGTTGTTGTATCTGCTCGAAAAACTGGAGCCCGAGCAGCGCATCGTCTTCGTGCTGCGTGAGGTCTTTGATTACCCGTACGGTACGATCGCCGGCATTCTCGGCAAATCGGAAGCAGCCTGCCGGCAGCTAATGGTGCGTGCGCGTACTGCGCTCGCCCGTAGCCGTCACGCTCCTCCTGCACCGCAAGCGATCGAGTCTTCGCTGATTTCGCGGTTCATGGAAGCCCTCTCGCAGGGTGACGAAGCAGCGCTGCTCAGCATTCTCGCCGATGATGCAGTACTGGTCGGCGATGGCGGCGGAAAAGTCCCATCGGTTCTCAATCCGCTTCACGGCGCCGATCACGTCAGCCGCTTCTTTTTGGGTTTGCTCCGCAAGTTCGGGAATGTCTTCGAGACGCAGCCTGCCACGGTCAACGGCCGCCCCGGCATGCTCACGTTTCGCGAGGGGCACTTGATCTCGGTGGCCTCGATCGATGTGGAGAACGGCCGCATCACTGCGATTTACGCCGTCAACAATCCCGACAAACTCCGCGGCGGCTGGGCCGAGCAAACATCCGCTGCAACACTCTGAATTGAGACACCAGACGTCCGGCGATCGCTCGCGCAAAAGTAGAGTTTGGCTGGCCTGGCAGCAATGCGAAAATGGCCAAAGCGGTTATCCCTGTTTGTGTGATACCAAGACGCTGGGGGCGAACGTCTGTTTTGATATAGAAGCGAGGCCAGCTAAAAATGTGGCGATCGCCGGCTCCCTTCGCGGGACCGAACGGGACTTTCCGTTCTGTATCTCGCTTACACTTCTCGGGGATCGCGAGTTCACGGCAAATTCATTGGTTCGCGTACTAATCTTGAAGCTGCCGGCTGTCCGGCGTGTGCAGCAGCCAATCGCAAGGAGTCGCGGGCACGAGTTCGATGAAAGTCGCCGCTTTCCATAGAGAGCCTTGCAGTGCCGATCAGCGCAGCCGACTCACAGCTAGCGAAGAAGCCTCTTTTTCTTCAGCGAGCTTCTTGAGTCGTGAGTTCTCTCGGGGTCAATAATGTGAGAAGTAAGTCCAATGGCACCTCGCAGCCGCGGCCTGGACCAGACACCGATGACAAAATTCAAACCCGATACGCTTGAGTTCCTTCTCCAGACCGATGTTACCGAGGCACTATTGCGCGAAACGGGCAGCAAGCAATGGCAGCCGCTATACCGACACAGCGAGGGCCCTGAGCACAGATTCACAATGTGGTGCGCCTTGCTGGATGGAGAAGCAGCCGAGAACGCGATTGAGCGCGACAGCTGGGACCTGTCGATTGGGCATGGAAAGCCAGGCTTCAGCGAGAGTTGGCCCAAAGGGAGGAAGGAGAAGGAAATTATCTATCATCGCTTCGGCGACACGAGCGGCATCAGGCCGCTACTGCATCGGCGGTCTTTCAGCGGTGCTTTCCCGCAGTACCTCGAACTAGACGAAGAGTTTCGACACTACCACGACCTGGCTGAGGACAAAACTCGTGATCGGCTCCTGACGTTCGATGCGTCCGGTCGGGAAATCGAGGTGGTGCGAATTACTTCGAACGAGGTTACGGCACAGCTCAAGTTTCTCCGGCAGTTCCAGGCCGGCACGGAACTTCATCTTGCGATCCTTCTTGATTCAGTCCGGTACTCGACTATCCCTTTGAAGAACGTGCCCAGTGAGGAATGCACACGCGTGGAGGTAGGTACGGGAGCGCGCTGGCGGAGAGACATTGCTCAATGTAAGTTCAAGCAAGGGTACGAGACGTTTTCGCGCGTGCTAGGTAAAGTGATTCTTCCGCCTACCGATCGCGCGAAGGCAGGCATTTGGCCGTTCGTGGATGAGGCGCGCCGGTCGGTGAGCTTTGTGATCGGAATCGACCAGGAGGGAAATGAATTTGAGCATACGTCAGATCCCGACGAGCTCGACAATTACTTTGGCGCGAACCCAGGCGCTCCCCATTACTTGACCCCCGTGTTTTTTCGCCGGGAGGTATTGGCGAAGTATTTTGGGGAACCTCATCGCTACGAAGTCTCCGACGGCAGGCTCACCTGCCTAAACCTGTGGAGTTGTCAGATCGACAACGATCTGCAATCGTACGTCGTGGTGTTTTTGGGCGATCTTGGTCGGGATTTGCCCTACGAGGAACAATTGCACTGGCGGCAATACAATGTGGTGCCGGACGGCGAGATTAGTGAAACAAACTTCCGGCGGAGCTTTCTCGCTCAGTTCGTGAACGCTGAAGCGGCGGATCTGACTTTTCGGCAGGAATACACGGATATCTGCGCCACGTGGGTGAACCGGCAGGGATGGCCGCTGTTCCTCCCGCCTTCGTCCGGCGATTCGCATCTATTGGATACGATCCGCATACCCGTTACTAATTCCCAGTCAGAGTTCGACGAACAGGTGGGCTGCCTCGCGAAGCTTCTCGTTGATTTCCTCAATGAAAAGGCGATTTCTGAGTGCGCCGGTCCGTTTGAGCCAGAAGCAAAAGGGATTACCAAGTTCGACCGATTTCTGGAACAGACACAATTTCCAGAACGCACCAGCTTGATCCAACTATTGCGGGATTTGCAGGATCTGCGCTCGGCAGGCTCCGCTCACCGCAAAGGATCGCGATACGAAAAGATTACTGGGAAGCTGGGTGTGAATGAGGCTCAGAAAGCCGATGCCATTCGGCGACTGCTAAGTCAAGCTGCAGCCGGCCTTCGCGTGCTTCGCCGCCATTACTGCGAGGAGGGCTGAGATCTCTCGGCCTCGGTGATCAGTCCAAAGCCGGCCAATCAGCACGTTCTCAGGACATAGCAGTTCATATTGCATCCGATGCATACAGGCGATCGCCAATTTGTCGTCTCGTTGGAGATTTCACCTGCTGGCGGGCGTATTGCGGAGGGTGTGGCAATCCGGAGATGACTTGCGGTGATTCGGGCGAGTACTGGGTGTCAAGGAATACGCTTAAGCCAAACAGGCACACTGAGTTCCGTAATTCCCGGGAGATAAGTCCTGCTAAACGCCGCAGTGTCCGTTGAAGGAGCCAATTCTCCAATTGGGGGGTCCGCATCACTCGCCATCGCCGAAGTGTCAATATCCACTTATCTTCGACAATTCACGATTCCGAAGGTAAACCTCCTCGTGATTGCGTCGAAGAAAGCTATCGTGTCTTGTCGCTTCGACCCCTAGTCGATTCCTCCGACAACCGGACGTGCGACGACAAGCCTTCATATCCCAGCTTCAGTCGCTAACCGGCTAACCGTTCTCAATCGCACACGGAACGTGCAACCGTGTCTTGACTCTGACTGGCCACTCGCTCCTCTCCGTAGCTGAATTATCAGCTTCCCCGATGTCATCACACAGGTTTATCTTTCGGAACAGTAAAACTTACTTGAACCGCACAGAATAGTCCGCCTCCCCCGTTTAAGCCTCTCACCGAACTCGCACTCGCGGGCGAGACGTCCCTTAAGACAATTCCGTCCTGATCTGGAATATTTCTGAGACCTGCCGAGTATGGACATGCGAGCGGAACGTGGCCCGCAAGCCCCGCTCCCGCTCGTCCGTCACTCCAAACGAAAAGGCCATTGAAATTCATCATGATCAAAGCTGTTCTCACCATCACCTTCATCGGCGCGAATCTACATGCGCAAGTCGCCCTTCAGCCGCCGAACACCATTACTGCCTCAGCAAATCCAGTCGTCCAGTGGAATAGGAACCTCTTGGCGATCGTACGCACGCCGGGCGCGCAACCTGCGACCATTCATCCGACGCGCAGCTTCGCAATGATGCACGCGGCTATCTATGATGCCGTTAACGCGATCGATGGAACGCATCAACCCTATCGGATTCAGATCTCGCGAACCTCGCCGGGCGCCTCGCAAGAAGCAGCGGCTGCTACAGCCGCTCACGGGGTGCTCGTCGGGCTTTATCCCAAATTGCAGGCAACGTTAGATCTGGAACTTCAACAGTCGCTGGCGCGCGTTCCGGATGCCCCGAGCAAGGAGTTGGGCATCGCTACCGGGCATCTGGTTGCCGACCAAATCTTGGCCCTGCGGAGTACTGATGGCGCAGACATTCAGCCAGCCCCGCTTGCGTCAGGCAGTGCACCGGGAGATTACCAGTCGACACCGCCCAATTTCCCTAAACCACAATTCACGGAATGGTCCCACGTCACGCCGTTCGCGCTGCTGCAAGCAAGCCAATTCCGTCCGGGCCCTCCTCCGTCCTTGCTTGATACCGCCTACACCGATGCGTTCGACGAAGTGAAGTCCTTCGGAATCGCTCGGAGTAATGCGGCTTCGGCTGATCAAGCCTTATCCGGGCGATTTTGGAACGGATCCATTCAGAACTATTGGAACGAAATCGCCCAAACCGCGGCAACCGCGTACGGCCTCAGCACGGCACAGAGCGCCCGCTTATTTGCTCTCTTAAACTTTGCATTCGCTGATGGAGTGATCGCGTTTTACGATGCGAAGTACGCCTACAATTTCTGGCGCCCCGTGACGGCCATCCGAGCGGCGGCCACGGACGATAACCCCGATACGATTGCAGACCCGACTTGGCTTCCGGAAGTGGGCAACACGGCCTCAGATCCGTCATACCCAGGCGCGCACGCCGTGATTGCAACAGCCGGTGCCGCTGTACTGCGGGCGTTCTTCGGAACCGATCAGTTCAAATTTGCTCTCACGTCGGAAGTTATGGCGGGAGTACAACGTTCATTCACAACGTTCTCGGCGGCTGCGGAAGAGGCGACGCTCAGTAGGATTTTCGCCGGAGCGCATTTTCGTACTGACCTTACGGCAGGCCAGCAGCTCGGCGCAGACGTAGCGACCTACGTCTTGGATACTCTTCTGACACCCGCGGTTCGGTAGGACATTGAACAACCATTTTTAGGAGATTCTCGATGAAACGATTTGGTGCAACACTTCTCGGTCCATATTTGCTGTTGGCCCTTGCGGCCGCGGTGCCCGCCTGTGCAACGGTCATAGATTTTGAAAATGAAGCAGGTAACAGGGGCGGTAATCTGACCGGCATCCCTGATTCCCCACTCACGATCGATGGAGCAACGTTCACCGGTGGGGAGTTGCTCAGCGGTGAAGTTGGCTTGAATGCCGACCGGACCGGCGTATACGCCACCGAAGGGCTGTTTGGTTCCGGCGAAACCAACCCGCTGGTGATTAGCTTCACAACGCCCGTGCAGGACTTCAGTGTCTTTGTTCTGAATGGCGAAGATACGCGGAGCTACACGGTCTCGGACAACCTGAGTGAATCGCTTACGAACTCGCTGGTCTCAGCCGGTGGAGTAGGCGGCGCTATGTTCTCTCTGCCGGGCGTTGAAATAACGACCGTAACGATCAGTTCGGCTAATGCAGACGCTTGGGATTTCGCGATAGACAGAGTAAGTTTCAATACAGCCGCTCCCACGCCCGAGCCTGGATCCCTGCTCCTGCTGGGATTTGGTTTCGTTCTGTTGGGCGCGACGCGCCGCAGCCAGCTTCGGGCGTGGCTGCGCAAATAAGCTTTTCTCCACCGGCGTTAAATTCACTTTTGCAAATCGTGTGCGAATTGACCCAGGTCCCCGGCATTCACGTCCGATACCGCGCAGTAGGTCATGTGCGCGTGCGTCCAATGCACCACATTGTAGCCCCTGACGGTGAGCGTGCGAGGCCGGAATCCGAGGCTGGCGAAGGCCATAGGAACAGATTGATCGTGTGTTGGCGCCGCTTATAGACCAACGCAGCCACAGGGCGATTGTCCAAATAGTCCAGGCGCCCTCCGGCCAGCGGAAATCCTTCGAACGACAAGTCCTCGTACCGCAACGAAGGATGAAAATGTTCCGCGCCCGCGTACGTCAGTCACGGTAGCCGCTCGCATTAGATGCCGACCTGCTCTGGCGCATATTGCCGGCGCGCGAGTATAGCCGGATGCTGCTGACGCACAACGATGCTCGCGTGGCTAGACAGGTTGACAAACCTCGCTGTGTCGGTCCGCACTCTGATCCGTGCACCCGAGCGCCAGTCAGTTGGCGGAACGCCGACAAACCGTCAACGTGGACCGCCGGATGCCGCAAACTTACGCGGACGGCTGCAAATGGCTGGATCGCGCCTACAGTCTCGATTAACAATCAAACGTGGGCTCTTGGCTCAAGGTGTTGATTGCCTTATTGTTGGGCGAACTCTTATGTTCGCTGCGGTATCGGCCCGGAGGCCTCCCAAATTCACGCTTGAATGCGCGATTGAAGGCAGCCTCCGATTCGTATCCGACGTCTGCCGCGATTTCCGCGACGCCCCGCGACGTCTTTTCAAGTGATCGCGCGGCCAATTGAAGCCTCCAGCGCGTCAGATACGTCATCGGCGGCTCGGACAGATATCGGGTGAAGCGCTCCACCAGACCGGACCGTGAAATGCCCACCTCGTCCGCGAGATCCGCGATAGTCCACGGATGGGCAACGCGGCCATGCAGCAATCCGAGGCTTTTCCCCACGATAGGGTCGCGCGCTCCCGCGAGCCATCCCATTTGTTGATCGGGCAAGTTGGCAACGTAGCGCCGCAAGGTGTCGACGAACAGGGCCTCCGACAGTTTGGCAAGCATGGCGTCGCTGCCGAACCGTCCCGACGCTGCCTCTTCCACCACGTGCAGGATGGAATTCTCCAGCCAGTGCCCGGAGCGATCCGTTCGGATATTGACCTTGAATACAGGGGGCAGCCCACTCAGGATCGGCCGGCTGAGGTAGGGGTCGCAAGTCATGTACCCGCACACGAACCGCGATGTTGCACCGCCCCCGCCAGCCCGCAAAGGGCTCAAGTCGCGCGCCTGGATCTTGGCGGCAATCCCGTAGTTTCGGAATGGCCGTGATGCCCCTGCGCCGCTACACATATGGTGCGGATCCCCATGCGGAAGGATGACGATATCTCCTGGCCTTAGCTCGATGGACGGTCCATCTTCCATCTCGACGACTGCTCCGCCGTCGATGACGAAATGGTAGAGCACGAGGTGCGCCACCCCCAGGCCGAGAGTGGCAGCGGTCATTTGCGAAGCGGGTACCGAAAAACCCCATGGCGCCGAGAATTCAGAGTTGAAGAACAGAGCACCGTTCAGCTTGACGCCACTCAGAATCTCGGAGAATGCATCCATTCGTTCCTCTGGACGTTCTGCAAATTTCTCTGGCCCCCGCGCCAAGGAATCTGCTCCCATTAGCCGACTGGGCAAGTTTAGGCGACGCTCGGGCATGGTCGTTCGAGCACACGCATTGCACAATTGTAGACCTGAAGGGGGCTCACCGCAATCTACCGGCGGACGAGCAGATCACAGAAAGGATGCTGTTATGAATGCAAACAAAGCGTTGTGGGAGAAGGGCGATTTTACGGAGATTGCCGGCTTCATGCGTCAGTCCGGAGAAGCATTCGTCAAGTCGCTCGAAGTCACACCCCCGCTGCGGGTTTTGGACCTGGGCTGCGGAGATGGCACCACAGCGGTTCCGCTAGCCCATTTGGGGGCTGAAGTTGTTGGAATCGACATAGCCAGCAACCTCGTGGAGGCAGGGAATAAACGAGCGGCGGAGGCGGGTCTCGACGGGCTGAAGTTCCAGGAGGGAGATGCGTGCAACTTGCAAGGGGTCGACGACGATTCGTTCGATCTCACCCTCTCCGTATTCGGCGCCATGTTCGCTCCCAAGCCCTTCGACGTAGCCAAAGAGATGGTCCGGGTCACAAAACCCGGCGGCCGTATCGTGATGGGCAATTGGATTCCGAACGATCCGACCTTCGTGGCTCAGTTGCTGAGGATCAGCTCCGCGTTTACGCCTCCGCCGCCGGAAGGCTTCGTCAGCCCCATGACTTGGGGCCTGGAGTCTCACGTCACCGAGCGTTTTGCCCAGGCCGGAGCGCCCAGGGAGAACATCTCCATGGTCAAGGACACCTACCATTTCATTGCGCCCGACAAGAACCCGATGCAGGTCATCGGATCGTTCCGGCGATTCTATGGCCCGACCATGAACGCTTTCGAAGCAGCGGAGAAGAGCGGAAAGGAAGAGGAGCTCCACAACCAGCTCCTGGAACTCGCGAAAGCACAGAACAAGGACAGTAACGGCGGCACTTTCATCCCTGCTACCTTCCTGCGCGTAACTGTTTGCGTCTGAGGACAACCGAAACCGCGCGGCGGAACACCAACAGTATTCAAAAAACTAAGAGGAGATTTTCTACATGAGATGGCAACCTGATCCAACCTTTTATCCCTCGCCCAAGATGGCGATGGAAGCGCCAGCCGAGAAGCTGGCATATATAGCAATGTTGAACCCGAGCGGGAAGGGGCGGCCGGATGCGATGGGAGTGGTCGACCTCGACTCAGCATCGAAATCGTACGGCAAAATGGTCGGCCGCGTGGATATGCCCAACGCGGGCGACGAACTGCACCACTTCGGCTGGAATGCCTGCAGCTCCTGCCTATGCCCCTATTCGCCGCATCCGCACATGGAGCGCCGCTACCTGGTAGTGCCGGGTCTGCGGTCGTCGCGTATTCACATTCTCGACACGAAGCCGGATCCGAGAAATCCGAAGCTGGTGAAAGTGATCGAGCCGGAGACGGTCATGAGCCGGACCGGGTACAGCCGCCCTCACACGGTTCACTGCGGGCCGGAAGGCATATACATGAACGCCCTGGGCTCGCCCGATGGGGAAGGGCCGGGCGGTGTGTTCCTTCTCGACGGAGAGACGTTCGACGTGCGCGGGCGCTGGGAGATGGACCGGGGCCCACAATACCTGGCGTACGATTTCGCCTGGCATCTGGGACACGATTCCATGATCACCAGCGAATGGGGCACGCCGAGCATGGTCGAAGGCGGGCTGAATCCGGAACTGCTGCTGGGCGGAAAGTATGGGCACCAGATTCACGTCTGGGATCTACAGAAACGCGTTCACAAGCAAGTGCTCGACCTGGGAGCCGAGCAGCAGCTCGTGTTCGAACTCCGGCCAGCGAGAAATCCAACGAAGGCGTACGGGTTCGCGGGCGTGGTGGTCTCGTTGAAGGACCTGTCGTCATCGGTCTGGCTGTGGTACAAGGACGGCCGCGGAGAGAGTGCGGAGTGGAAGGTCCGAAAAGTCATCGAAATTCCCGCGGAGCCGGCCGATCCGGAGTTGCTGCCTCCCATGCTGAAAGGCTTTGCGGCGGTCCCGCCGTTCATCACCGATATCAACCTTTCGCTCGACGACAGGTATCTCTACGTCTCGTGCTGGGGCTCGGGCGAATTTCGCCAATACGACGTGAGCGATCCCTCCCAGCCGAAGTTGAACAGCAAGATCGAGATAGGAGGCATGGTGCGGCGCGCGGCCCATCCTTCCAACCCGAGCGTGCCTCTGAACGGCGGTCCGCAGATGGTCGAGCTGAGCCGGGACGGGCAGCGCATATACGTGACCAATTCCTTGTACGCCGCGGTGGACCAGCAGTTCTATCCGGACGGCATCGAGGGCTGGATGACGAAGATAGACGTGGATCCGGGTACTGGCGAGATGCGCGCTGATCCGCGGTTCTTTCCGCACTTTGACGGCATGCGGCCACACCAGACCCGGCTGGAGGGCGGCGACGCTTCCTCCGACTCATACTGCTTCGCATAAGGAGCCGGAACCCATGGAAACTACATTTGCTTCGTTGCTTATGTTGGCGGGATTGGGGGCCTTTCATGGTCTCAATCCCGGGATGGGCTGGCTCTTTGCGGTGGCGCTCGGAATGCAAGAAGGCAACCGGAGTGCCGTGTGGCGGGCACTGATTCCGCTGACTCTCGGGCACGTGCTGGCGATTGCAGCGGCCATCGGAGTTGCCATGCTTGCCGGCATCGCGCTGTCGCCCGCCATGCTGCGCTGGCCGGTGGCGCTCTTGCTCGCTGGGCTCGGCATCCGGCAGTTGTACCGTCACCTGCATCCGCGTTGGGCCGCCATGCGGGTGGGCATGGGCGGCCTGACTCTCTGGTCTTTTCTGATGGCCTCGGCACACGGCGCGGGCCTGATGGTCCTGCCGGTGTTTCTATCGATGACTGCCGTGGCCCTAGGTCCGTCCTGCCACGCACGGGGAGCGTCGACCCGGGCCCTTGTGGCCGGGACCGCCACTCTGGTGCATGGTGCTGGATATCTCACCGTGACAGCGCTCGCCGCGTGGGTGGTCGTGGATCGCGTCGGGTTGGGGCTCTTGCGGAAGGCCTGGATCAACCTGGATGGGATCTGGGCGTTGGCACTGATTCTCACGGGGTGCCTGACTCTGTTTGTCTGAGGTTGCTACGAAAGAACCAAGCGATTTCGCACACATCATCGGTCAATTCGCCATTCCGGATGGCAGCGGCGACCGGTTTTCCGGCTACGCGGTAATCGGGCTGTCATTCTCCTCGGGACACGTTATGGCACTCCGGCGCATCGAAACGTCTTCCATCGGGCCGGCGTATACCTCGGTGTGGCACCGCGATCCGGACGGGCGCTGGACCTTCCATCAGAACGTGCCGGCGGACCAATCCTGCCCCCGCTACTTCGGCGCGGCAATCAGTGGGATTACGACGGGGCCGATCCGAATCGACTGGACAGGGCCGCGCGAGTTCCGCGTAAGAATCGACGCTCCGGGCGAGATCGTCTGGGACGTGCGACTCACGCCGGTTTTGGCAACCAGGATGATGAATGCGGCGGCGAGCGCTATGCCTTCCTCCTGGTGGGAGAATCGCTCCGTGCTCTCAACAATGGAGATCGCTGCCCGATCGATACTGGGGACCGGTGAGATGAGCCTGACCGGCTACACTCCGAATGGTCAGGTGTTCACGGCGATTCCGCGATTGATCTGGCCGATCGCGGAGAGCCGGGCGACGATACGAGAGGTGGATGTGGGCGCGCCGGCTCCGCTGCCGAAACAGGCTATGCTCGGGGACTTCCGCATACCGCAGCGCGGAATCTTCGCCATCTTCACCCCAGTCCTGGAAGGTCAGAGGAACAGAGGAGCAGACGCTTGCGTCGAGCCGCAACGTGGGCGACATTCCTGGTTCTGATCGGAACCAGGACGCCGAAATCGTCAGCGTGGATCCATACTCGCGAACCTGCAAGCACGCTCGACCACCTTCTCGTGGCTATAGAGAGCGAGGGCTTTTGCGCGCTGCACGAGCCGACGAGCTGGAGGTCCGCTCCGGAAGTATAGGCCGACTGATAGGAATCCACTTGACGCATAACGCGCATTCCGTACATGTGCAAAGCGCCTTTCGAGATCACTTGTGTGTGACGGCGTACTGTTTGGTAATCCGCCGTGCCTGAATTTCGGTCCGTTCCTCTACACTTCACGACTACCGTGGATCTGTATTGTTTTCGGTTCCTAGTTTCCAATCGCCGACAACACTGGGAGAGGATACATGCAGTAAGGAATTGGCTTCCTAGATCAACTCGCCGATAAGTGGGCAAAAACCGGGCCAACCTTGGTGTTAGACGTGCGCAGTCTCGAATGGCACAAGAGAAAGGACAGTCCGGTTTATCGGCCCAGAAATAGGAGATCATTAGGAACCATGCCGACTCAACTAATAGAACGTCATCGCACTCACCGGGTTGGCTGGCTCCGAGCTGCCGTTTTGGGCGCCAATGATGGATTACTGTCCACTTCCAGCTTGGTGATCGGTGTTGCTTCCGCCCATGCAACGCACTCAAACGTTCTTGTAGCAGGATTAGCTGGCCTTGTTGCAGGAGCAATGTCAATGGCGGCTGGCGAGTATGTCTCGGTCCACTCCCAATCGGATACTGAGAATGCCGATCTGAAACTTGAGGAGACGGAACTAAAAGCCGATCCGGAGAGCGAACATCGAGAGTTGGCGGCCATCTACGTTGCACGTGGCTTGGAGCCTTCCCTCGCAAATCAGGTTGCACAGCAGCTCATGTCAAAGAATGCATTACAAGCACATGCGCAGGACGAACTTGGCATTACCGAGGCCTTGAGTGCACGTCCCATTCAAGCCGCCCTTGTATCGGCCCTGAGCTTTGCCATTGGAGCAGCCATTCCTTTATCGGTGGCAAGTTTGACACCATCCGGAGTCCTCATTGTGTTTGTAGCAGCAACATCATTGATCTGTCTGGGTTTTCTTGGTGGAATCGCCGCACAAACAGGAGGTGCACGCATCCTAGCTGGAAGCCTTCGCGTGATGTTCTGGGGAGTTTTAGCGATGGCTGCGACTTATGGAGTCGGCGTACTCTTTGGGACCACAGTCTCATGAGATTTGCGCGAGGGATTATTCCATATAAAATTGGCAGCAAGAGTGCGGGGGATTGCCAGCCTGTCCCACATCGTGGTGGCGATGTCTCGCATGGATCCCTCGATGTGAAGTGTTGCTCCTGTGTAAGGAATGGTCGGGATACGCGCGGCTGTAGTAGCTCAGACTTGATCTGACAAGAGCATTAACCCACAGAAACCGCGCGCGCAGCGCGCGGGGAAAGGTGGTCCGGTGAAGTCTCAACCGGGAAACGGTCGAGTTGTTTGTCATGAGCCAACTGCTTGGTATCCAGGAAGGTCTGCCAAGGCGTTTTCCCGAAACAATATTTGCCCGAATGGGGACGGCTTTGATTGTACTCCTCCAACCAGAGGTCCAGATCGATCTGCAGCTGTTCTAAGGAAGAGTGTGAGCGCTGTGTGAAGCGCATCTTGTCTGGGGAAGCGTTCGGCCGCAGACTGCTGGTATGGGGCAGCAGAAGCAAGAAGAGCGGGCATGCTGGCGAGGCTTACTTGCCGAACAAAGAGGAAGTGGCCAAAGTATAAGTCTCTTCTGCCGGGAGCGCGGGTTGCGCGAATGGCAGTTTTATGAATGGAAGAAGCACTTGCGCCCGGCCGGGGCAGAGCCGTTTGTCGCGGTCGAGGTGGTCGCCTCCGAACCGTCGTCCGTACCGATACCGCCCGCTCCGGTACCGAGCCCTCCGCTGGAGATCCGGCTTCGCGGCGGCCGGAGCGTGCTGGTAGGGCCTGACTTCGAAGCCAGTCATCTGCAACGGTTATTGCGTGTTCTGGAGCAGGAGGGATGATCGGCCTGCCGAGTTTGCAGACTTTGGATGGAACGCCCGGACCGCGGATCTGGTTGGCAGTGGAGGCCACCGATATGCGTTGTGGCTTCGACCGGCTCGCCGAGCGCGTGCAGACGGCGATAGGCGAGAATCCGCTCAGTGGTCATCTGTTCGTATTCCGTTCCCGATGCGGCAGCCGTTTGAAGATCTTAGTGTGGGATCGCGATGGATACGTTCTGTGGTACAAACGCTTGGAAGCAGGTGTCTTCAAGCTGCCTCGCCTGACGCCCGGCACCCATTCGGTCGAGCTACGAGCCAGTGAGTTGGCGATGTTGTTGGATGGCATCGATCTGTCGAAGCTGAAGCGCACGCCGCGCTACCAACATCACAGCGGAGCAGCATGAGGAATCGAAAAAGGTAACGGCTCTTCTTACCCGGCGTCCATTCCCGCAGTGGCGGAGTTCGATTCTCAGTTTCCGCATCTTCCGGAGGACAGCGAAGCGCTCCGCGTGCTCGTCCAAGGGTTGCTGCGGGAACGCGATCAGCACAAGCAACAAGCCGAAGAGCAGCGCCAGAAAGCGGCGCAGTTGCAAGCCGAACTTCTGCATTTGCAGTTAGAGTTGGAACGCTATAAGAGGTGGTATTACGGACCCCGCGCCGATCGTCTGCACACCGCGGGCGAGTTGGCACAACTGCTGCTGCAGTTTGCCGAAGAACTGGAGCAGCAACCCGTTGCGGCGGACGAACGGCTGGGGTTGCCGAC
This sequence comes from Bryobacteraceae bacterium, assembly GCA_035475295.1. Lineage (GTDB taxonomy): Bacteria > Acidobacteriota > Terriglobia > Bryobacterales > Bryobacteraceae > Bog-105. The sequence goes on along the minus strand of DATIMM010000060.1, from coordinate 1,641 downwards.
TGAGCCGGACCAAGCACTGCGGCGCGTGAAGCGGCGTAAAGGCAGACGCGATCTGGCCCGCTTTGAAAACCTGCCCGTCACGACCCATGTCTATGAGCTAAACGAAGCGGAACGGGCTTGTCCCGGATGTGGGCAGGAGCGGAATGAGATCGGCGCGGAGGAAAGCTGGCAGGTGGAGTATGTGCCCGGCCGCTTCGAGCGAATCCAGCATGTGCGCAAAAAGTATGCCTGCGCCCGTTGTGAGAGTCAGGGCGAATCGCCCTGTATCACGGCAGCCCACAAACCAGAGACCGTGATCGACAAGGGTCTGGCCGGCCCGGGGCTACTGGCCTACATCGTCACCAGCAAATATGCCGAGTACGTGCCATTGTACCGACTGGAAGAGGTCTTCGCGCGGCAAGGCTTCGAGATCTCGCGAGCAACTCAATCGGTCTGGTGCGGCGATGTGGCAGACCTTATCGAGCCGCTTTATAAGGTGATGGCGGAACGCGTGCGGGCCTCGCACGTGGTGGCCACCGACGATACGATTCTGCCCATGCTGAGCAAGGGCAAGACGGCCAATGCTCGCATGTGGGTGTATGTGGGTGATGCCTCGCAGCCCTACAACATCTTTGACTTCACGCTCCATCGCGGCCGCGATGGCCCGCTGCAGTTTTTAAAAGAGTATGATCAGGTGCTGGTAGCCGATGCTTACGGCGGCTACAACGGCGTGGTGACCGGTAACCGGATCACCCGGGCCGGCTGCTGGGCGCATCTGAGACGAAAGTTTATCGACGCCGAAAAGGCCGCCCCGGAGATCGCACGCGAGGCGGTCGAACGGGTGCGTGCGCTCTATGCTATCGAGCGCCAAGGGCAAACTGTGACAGTCGAAGAACGCCTTCGACTACGCCAGGAGAAAGCAGCGCCGCTGCTGGCCGAGCTGCGCCTGCGGCTATTGGCCTGGAAGGAACAACTACTGCCGCGGCATCCGATGGCCGAAGCCATCCAGCATGCGTTCACTCAGTGGAACGAGTTGAACGTGTTCTGCAGGGATGGAGCGGTGCCCATCGACAACAACATTTCCGAGCGCGAGATGAAACGGATTGTTCTGAACCGCAAGAACTCGTTGTTCGTCGGCAATCCACGCGGAGGAAGAACCGCGGCGATTCTGGCCAGTATCACCAGCACGTGCCGCCGCCATGACATCGATCCGCAACGGTATCTCACCCAACTGCTCCTCAATCTGCCCGGACTCTCCGCCAGCCAACTGGTCGATTGGCTCCCTGATCGCTGGAAACGGCAGCAAGCAGCACCTCCCATCAACTGTTAAAGCCTGGGGTTTACGTAGCGCTCACGATCATTCCGCTGTCGGTTGCGCCCAGTGGCGAATTCGTCACATCATTACTGGTGATACCGGACACAAGCATGACAAACTGCAGGTAATTGCGTCCATTCAACGGCAGCTTTTTCACTTCAGCGGGACTGACGTCGCCTGCAACGGTAGAACTCGAAGAATCCACAGCGAGGGTGTCCCGAGGGTAGTTGAAGGTTGAAGGGGGGCTGAGTTTCATATTACGCCACCTTCTCGGAGGAGGCGCTAGAGTTTGGTTCTCTTCCAAGGACGACGGCAAGGGCCCAGAGGTCTCGATGACCGATGACTTT
>DATIMM010000059.1:0-18214 GCA_035475295.1 Bryobacteraceae bacterium | reverse complement strand
GGAGCCGAGAAACTGCAGCGCGCATTTCAAGGACGGCAAGCTGGAGATCTGGTCTACTACACAGCAGCCGGCCCGTGGGCGTCAATTGACTTCGAAGATCCTGGGAATTCCCGAAGACAACATCACTATCCATTTGTTGCGTGCGGGCGGCTCGTTCGGACGGGGATTGACCAACGACTACATGGTGGAGGTGGGCTACATCGCCAAAACCATTGGCGTACCGGTAAAACTGGTATGGTCGCGCGAGGACGATATGACGCACGATTATTATCGTCCGGGTGGGTTCCACTTCCTGAAAGGCGGGGTTGATTCTTCAGGAAAGCTTGTAGCCTGGAAAAACCATTTCGTGAGCTTTGGAGACGGCGAGAAGTTTTCGCCATCGGCAAGCATTAGCCCGGGTGAGTTTCCCGCCGGGTTTGTTCCGAACTACGAATTGTACTCATCGGTGATGCCGCTGATGTTGAAAACCGGCGCACTGCGGGCTCCAGGCGCAAATTCGCAAGCGTTTGTGATGCAGTCGTTCATCGATGAATTGGCGCATGCGGCCGGCAAGGATCCCATAGAGTTCAGATTGCAGTTACTTGGCGCGCCCGGAAGCACGCTGGTCCACGAAGCGGCCAAGCCAAAGGTAGAGAACGAGCCCAGCCACACGCCCGCAGGAGCGCAACACCAAGCCTACGACGCAGAGCGGATGCGCAATGTGCTTCAACTTGTGGCGGAAAAGTCAGGGTGGGGCAAGCGTAGCCTTCCGAAAGGCACGGGAATGGGCGTCGCTTTCCACTACAGCTTTCAGGGTTACTTCGCCCATGTGGCAGAAGTGAGCGTAACGCCGAAAAACGGGGTGAAGGTAAACCATGTTTGGGCGTGCGGCGACGTGGGTAGTCAAATTATCAATCCGAGCGGCGCACAGGCGCAGGTCGAAGGCGCCGTTGTCGATGGACTGAGTGAGTTAATGCATCAGGAGATCACGCTGCAGGGCGGCCGGGTAGTGCAACAGAATTACAACCAGCATCAACTGTTGCGCATACGGAACGCCCCACAGATCGAAATACATTTCCTAAAGAGTGATCATCCGCCGACCGGTTTGGGCGAACCGGCGCTACCGCCGCTGTTACCGGCTGTCACGAACGCCATTTTCGCCGCCACCGGTCACCGAGTTCGTGCCTTACCGCTGGCTAAAAGTGGATTTAGCTGGGCCTAGGGCGCGGAAGCTCTAGCTGCTTGCCGGGACGAATCGTACGGCGTAGCCGCCGCCCGAAGCCAGTTTTACATGTAGAACGCTTTTGGCGGTAACACTCTTTTTGAGGATGCGGGCGCTTTTGGGATTTTGATCCGCATCGTCCGCATCCTCATAGATTTCGGCCGTGTACGTGCCTTCTCCCAAGAAGGTGAGGGGAACCTCGATTTCGCGGGGGTTCCAGTTGGTCATACTCCCGAGAAACCACTGGTTACCGTTCCGTCTCGCGATGGTGACGAACTCACCGGGCTCACCATCCAACACTTTCGTTTCGTCCCACGTGCCGGGAATATCCTTGATGAACTGAAAGGAAGGCTGGTCTTCGTAAGCTTTCGGCGTATCCGAAACCATTTGGAAGGGTGATTCATAGACTGCGTACATGGCCAGCTGATGACAGCGCGTCCCCATGACCATCGGGTGGAGATTGCGTGGCACAAAGGCGTTCTTTGTAACGTTGTCGAATCCACCGGGCGTGTAATCCATGCGACCCGCCAACATACGAGTGAACGGCAGCATCACGTGGTTGTCGGGATTGTCACGGCGGCCGCCTTTTGATTGCTCCATTCCAAGCACACCCTCGTAGCCGAACACGTTGGGATAGGTTCGCTCCAAGCCCGTGGGCTTGGTTGCTCCGTGAAAATCGAGAAGCAAATGATTGTCGGCCGCCAGTTGCGCCGCGCGGTAATAAAAATTGATCCCTTCCTGGTCGTCGCGCTCGATAAAGTCAATTTTCAGGCCTGCGACACCCCATTTGGCGTATAAAGGGAATGCCTCACCCATCTGGGCATCGGCCAGCGTGTACGGAATCCAGATCCAAACCTTTACGCCCTTCGCCCTGGCGTACTGAACCAAGGCGGGGATGTCCACTTTCCCGTTCATTTTCGTAATGTCGTTTTTCGCGTACCAGCCGGCATCGACGAGCATGTATTCAAGGCCTTGCTTTGCGGCGAAATCGACGTAGTACTTCATAGTGTCCGTCGTGTAAGCAGACTTCCCGTCCTGATTGATGCTGCCATTCCACCAGTCCCAAGAAGCACGGCCAGCATGAATCCAGGAGGTGTCCTTGATTTCAGAATCGGGGTTCAGGCTCGTGATTACGTTCGATTCGATGAGCGCGCCCGGCTTATCGCCAATCAGGAGAACCCGCCACGCAGAATGATGTGGCAGGGGCCCTTCCACGGCGAGCTCAGGCTCGTCGCCACTTGGGGCCAGTTCCGATGTAAAGCTATGGTTGCTCCAGCCGCCAGCTTCATTCACCAGATACATGGAGCTGTAGTTGCGCAAATTCGCCTCTGTGATGGCCATCCAGGCTACGCCTGGCACCTCCATAAGCAAGGGAAGACCAATGAGAAATTTACTTGCGACGCCGCCCTGATTGGAGAACGCACTGATGGGCAACTTGATGTACTCGCTTTCGTACATCGAATGAAAGTTAGGGAGTTCCAGAGCGTATGTGGTGGCATCGGCGCTGATGCGAAACTCGGTGGATTCCTTTGCAAGCCGGAAGTCACGCAGGGGCCGCTGCTCCGGAACCACGTAACGGAAGGCGATGGCGTCATCATAGGCTCTGGTCTCGATGGCAAGCTTTCGCTGAAGCCCCCCCTCTTCATTCAGGTCGACACGAAGTGCGTTGTAGTGATCCCGGATGGTGCTGGCTTTTCCTGTTATCAATCGATAAGTCTGGTCAGCACTGGATGGCGTGGTCGCCGAGATCCGAACGTTTGCTCCAAGAGGACGCTGCCCCTGCAAGGTGAGGTTAAGCTTTGAGGCTTCGATCACCGGCTTGTTGTGAAAGCTGACCGAATAGACAAGTTGGCCAGGGTTTGAGCTCACCGCGTCATTGCCGGCCACGCTGAATGTGATTGAAAGCTGGCTATCGGGCGACTTAAGGGTGACGCTTTGCGAATCTGCAAAAGAGACTGTTGCCGCACACAGGGCAAGCACAAGCGACAGGACTTGTTTGGGCATCCCTCAAACTATATCGCCTTGAAGTTAGACAAGCCTGGCGCCGGTTAGATGCACGCGGAATTTTGAACCAGCCCTATAGGTTGCCGTGCAGGAGGAGCTAAAAGCGTTGTGGGGTTTAGAACGGCTTATCCGAGATTCTGATTCCTTTGTTGGCCACGAAGCCTGCGGCCCCGTGGTCGAGCGAGCAGGTAGACCAGCATTCCGGCCCCTACGAGAAGTCCTCCAAAGAGAAGAACCGGGATCTTCACAGAGCCAAATACTACCGGCTCTTGTCGGGAAGCAAGGATAGCCCATACAATGATCGCGAGTGGAGGACAGCTAATCAGTAGGAGGCCCCCCATCTGGCCCGGAATACGGTAGGGCCTTGGCAGGTTGGGTTGGCGGATACGCAGCGCTATCAGGGCGGCAAATTCCAACACGAGACTCAGACCATACAAGGAAATATCAAGTTCGACAAGCCGCTCGAAACTGAAGCCGCTGACGGAAGCCCAAGCCAGACAGCATGTGAGAACCGCCACGTAGGGAACCCCTTGTCTGTTATGGCGCGCCAGCGCCTTTGGCAGAAATCCGTCACTCGCCATGGCGGCTGGAACGCGCGCATAGGAGAGTGTTAGGGCGTTGAACATAGCGATGCCCGTAAGCGCGCCGCCGATTACGATGGAACCGCCAAGGACATCAGAGAGGAGACCTCCGTTCGCAAGCAGGCGGGCAGCGACGACCCAGTCACCCGTTGCTAAGTGAGCGGCCGGAACACCGCCTAGCGCCACGGCCATAGCGGACCCAACGTAGGTAAGTGCAACCAGACAGACGGAGGCGAGCATCGCCCGAGTGTAAGTTTGCTGAGGCCGCTCCACTTCGCGGGCGATGGTGGATGCGTTGTCCCAGCCCATGTAATTCCAGAGGACAACGAGCAGTGCTGTTTTGAAGCTTCCTCCGGCGGACGTGAGCCACGTGCTCGAGGAGAGTGGGTGAGTGGCTGCATGCCATGCACCTAACCAAGCGAGGACCGCGAAAGGCACGAGAAGCAGCACGGAAAACCAGAGCGAAGTGCGGCCGACGGCAGAGGCTCCCCGGAGGTTCCAGGCAGCGCAAAGGATTATGATGCCCAGCCTACAGGCCATGCCGCGATGACCGGTAGCAAGACCAGGAGAAAATTGCGCCAAATAGCTTACAGTTAACGCCGGATAGAGGGCCATGTCGAAGATGCTGGCCGCGAGCGAAAGCCACGCTTCCTGAAAACCCCAGAACGGGCCGAGGCCGCGTGTCACCCAAACATAGAAGCCGCCTTCTTCCGGGAGAGCACTGGCAAGCTCACCGACCATAAGCGCTGTGGGCAGGCTCCAACAAAGAGGGACGAGTATGAGCAGGAGGAGTGTGCGGGCGTAACCTGCTTGGCCGATGGCGTCTTCGATGCCGTAGGGGCCGCCGGAGACCATGAAATACGTTGCGGCAACCAGTGGCAGAAAACGAAGTCGACGTATCACGTGGTTATTCGGCGGATCCACTGGGCGCACCTTTTTCCGGAATGGAGTGAACTCTGGAGCAGGAATTGCCGTCCATTATTTGAGGGAACGTTTGCACACGAACGGCACGTTGGAATGGAAAGTCATCTGTCGAGTATCGCAGCGTTTCAAAGTATAATGGACCCCACAGATCAGCCTCAGGGTGAATCGCTCGGCGAACCTTTCGATCCTGGTGTTCTCGAGATTGAATCATTTCTGACGGAGGAGCAAGAAGCTCAACTCCTAGGTGAGTACGGTGAACTGATCAACGAGGACCTTTTTGAGGACGAGAGTGTGGATGAGGTTCTCTAGGCGAAGCCGAATCGAGTTGCTTTCGCCGAGACCTCCGCTTCAGTGCTCGACAGTTCTGCTCTGCAATGTGAATACCCGGTCAAAGACCGAGAAGTTTCTTTTCTTCATTAGACGGTAGACAGCAGTCGTATCTCCGAAATCCATATAATTCTCGTCCTGCTCCGTTGCGGTTGGCCACCTTGGCAGATTGGTGCCATTCGGATTAGCGGTCTTGGCGAAATTTGTCCATGCATCCATCATTTGTTCCGAGATTTCGCTATCTCGTGCGTTCAAATGGGCCGAAGCAAGAGTGGGGTCCGCAAAGCCGAAAACGTAGGGAATCTCCGCCCCGTGCCACGCGCCGCGGCTGGCAAACTTCGTGTCTCTGCTTCCGCGCGAAAAGCGGTAAAGAAACGTTCGTTGATGTCTGTCCTGCTCTGCTTGCGCGATGCCATGCACGCCGTATACGAATAGCGCGTCCGTAATGATGTGGTCGACGGCTGCCCTGATGTCCGCGGGCGAAGCGGCGGGATAAAGGTCAAACATCTCCGTCCCGCAGGGTGCATAGTTGCTGTTGAGATATTGTCGATACTCGGTCTGGGAGGTCACCGGAAAGTTTTGAAGGAAGATGCTTCCCTCATTCGCGTTAGTACCGGCAAGAACGGGCATAGTCAGTTCCCTTCCCTCGCGGTATGCCGTTTCGGTCTGCTGAGGAATGACCCAGCCGTCAACAAATGCCCACCACGGTACGTCATGAGCGTCCGGCATGTGCATGTGGCCTTCCGGCCGAAGACCGATGCGGCCCTTTCCGCCGGGCGCGAACATCTCGTCGGCTACCGTTTTCGCGCGCTCCACAGTCTTAGCTGTCGACCATCGTCGAGCTTCGGCGATGTGCAATGCGAGAGCTGAACCGACACGTTCCATAGGAGTCAGTCCGTCCACTACGTTCTTCAATGCGGGATCGGGAAGGAGGACGCGCGAAGGGCTTTCCAGAATGGCGCCCTGAAATAATCCCTTTGCGAGAGGCGATACGAGAAGATAGCCGATACTGGTGGCTCCTGCCGATTCACCGAAGACGGTGACATGCTGCCCATCGCCTCCGAAACCGGCAATATTGTTTTTCACCCAACGCAGCGCGAAGAGTTGGTCCATCAAGCCGTAGTTGCCCGAAGCGTGGTGGGGCGATTCTGCCGTGAGTTCGGGATGAGCTAAGAATCCAAATACACCAAGGCGGTAGTTGATCGTCACCACAACTACACCTTTTGTCGCCAAGCGCATGCCGTCGAACTTGGGGTCCGAGCCACTACCAGCGACAAAGCCGCCGCCGTGTATCCAGACCATGACGGGCAAGCTCTCATCGGCAGTATGGGCCGGAGTCCAGACATTTAGATACAAGCAGTCTTCGCTTCCATGCGAATCGCGCCCCTGTACACAGGGGCTTCCGTAATGCGTTGCATCCCGAACTCCGCTCCACATGGCCGGCTTCTGTGGTGGGCGCCAACGTAGATCGCCTGTTGGTGGCGCGGCATAAGGAATCCCAAGAAAGGCGTGCACTTCGGACCCCGCCCCCTTCAGAGTTCCGTCGTTCACGCGAACCGTATTCGAGGAAAGATCGACCGGGGAGCCGATACAAAGAATGGAGATGTAAAAGGGCGCGAATATCAGAGCAAAGGGAACAGGAATGCGGGGCATTGCAAGAGATAAGCAGATCTTTTCAAGTCTACTAAGACTTGGACTGTGGTCGGTCCGCACCTACGGGGCGATTAGCGGGCCTGGCGTGGTGGGCCGCGACGCTTATAGCTGCTAGCGAACTTTGAAGTTGTAGAAAAATTCCAGGCTAACGACGCCGTTATAATCCCGAAGACCGACAGCCGAGAAACGGGGCGTTAACGACCATTCAACCCGAACTATCTGTGAGTTTGGTTGTGAGACGTCCGTTATATAAGTGAACATGACGTTGCTGGCGATTTGCTCCTGGAGTGTGACCTTCGCGGTAGGTATGCCGCCGTTGCCCTGGAACGACGGATCGACTTTGAATTGGCTAAGGCCGAAGACCCGCTGAACACGGCTGGCAAGTGGATTGGCCACGGCCTGGCCGAGAACGGCGGATTCCCCCATCTGCGCCATCGTCTGCTGCGCCGGAGCGGGCTGGCGAGCGGCGATGGACGGATCGTTGGGTGTCGTGTTCGTCGCCAGAAGACGCACAATCTGCTCAAAGGTAAGTGGCGGATCCGAGCGGTAGGAAAGCTTTAGGTTGTTGATAGGGCCTGTGACACCCAGCGTGACGTTGACTCCCTGCGCAGTGGTCTGGAGTGAAAAGTTCAAAACTGGTTGAATTGCATTGGGGCTGTAGAAGTTGATCGTGCCCTGATTAACGGTATATTGATTGCCGAAGAAGACAAGTTGCCCGTCGGTGATGGACACGCGGCCGACCATTCCGGGATTGGCCGCGGTACCGCGCAGGGTGAGGTTAGCCTCCAACTGGAGCCGCTGTGTGTACTCGGATGCAACGCGAAGCTCCGGAGCGGTAACAATTTGAATTGCTAATCTCATGCCAGCGATGATTCCCGAAGGCGTACTGGGAGCGGAGGACGGGACGGAAGCGCCGGAAAGAATGGAGCCAGCATCACTGGTGGACGCGTAGGCGATGCGCTGTATGGTAACGCGGCCGCTTGCGAGGGAGCGGTTGGTGTTTCCGGTGAGCGCGATTGCGGCGTCGGAAGTAATGCTGATTCCGGAGTAGCGGACGCGGACTTTGTCAGCCGTGGCACGCAGGTTGTAGGTGACGGCCTTTCCTGTAAGTCCAGCAAAACCAGTGACTGCGATTTTGCCGCCGCCCGATTCTCCAGTCAAGTTCTGGATAGTAGCGCTGGTGCCATTGAGAAGAATGACGCCATTGCCGTTGGATAACCCGTTGGGCACATCGGCGTAGTTTATGCTGGCATTTTTCAGTTCCACACGACCGTTTACTAGTGGCTGCGCGAAATTGCCCCGGATACTGGTGGCTAGCGTAAGCTTACCGGAGGAATAGAAATCCCGGTCAATCTCCTGGATCAATCCTAGGTCGGCATCAGCATTCACGTCTACATGAAGAGGAGCTTTGGGATCGCTGAAGCTGACGGTGCCACCGGCGTCTATGGTGGTTGACGGGCCTTGCATATGGAACTGGGCCAACTGCACGACAGAGTGATTGAGCCGCACGATAATAGGGCCGTTGTTATGAATTCCGACGGCTCGGCCGGGAGGGCCACCAGTAGGGGAGTTTCGGCGCGACGTTTGGGCCTCGAGACGAGTTAAACGCAGTTGCGCGGCGAGATTGTCAGTATTCAGAAGGGGGCCATTGACGGAGGCATCGCCCTCCACCAGAGCATCAAAGCTTGGGCGGATACTGGGGTCGGTGGATATAAACGGGGCAAGGTTATCGTAATGGATATTCGCAAAGGAAAGCCGGGCGTTCACTGGATAGTTACCGGTCAGGCGCATTGTCCCAGAGCCTTGAATACTCGATTGAGCAAGGTCTGAGCTCAGGCTGAAATCGACATTCTGGCCCGTTGTCTTCGCTCCCAAGTGCAGGCTGCCCAGATTGCGGTTGTTTGTGCGTAAAGAGTTCGCAGCAAGCTCGGCATTCAACGTTGAGAAGAGAACTTCAGGCTTACCATTTACCTGGAGCAGGCGCCCGGAAAGATCGGCCCCCAAATGCAAGATGCCGGTAGTGCCGGGGCGCATCTGCTGAACGTGCTCAATCCTGGCGAGTTGAACATCGCTGCTATCGACGTGAAGAGCGACCGTGCCTGCCTTGAAGTTATTGGCAGGATGATTGAAGGCACCTGATAGGGAGATACGGCCAGAGGGAGCGACCAAATCCAGAGAGGAGATGTTCAGGGCAGTGTTCGAGTAACTCACCGCACCTTCCAAACGGTTGAGCGGCTCCTGATAGAGGTCAGCATTACGCAACGCGAAACGAAGATCGGCCGTGGGAGCATCCACAGTCCCCTTCAGGTGAGCGTTGGCCGAGAATATTCCCCGGGCGGGCACGCTGGACTGTCCGGTGATTCGTAAGACTTTTTCAATGGAGAGGTTATTGATGGAGGCATCGGCAACGGTAGCGTAAGCACCTGTCAGGGCCGTATGCCCGTTGATTCCGATGTTGGAACCAGCAAAGTCGGACGCGATCTGATAATTCACGCTGCCGTTGGCGGTGTGGGCCGCAAGTGTAAACTGGCCAGCATCCTGATTCTGGACACGGAGTCCAGTTGCGGACAGATCGGCATTTACGCTCTGAATCGCCACCGAGGACTGATTGTGGACCTGACGAAGATCGGCGGCAGCATCCGCAGTGAGTTGGATCAGTCCCGCAACCCCGGCATTTTGATGTTGAAGAGTCTGGATGTTTGCTAATTGCAGGTTGGAGGTCCTTATATGCCCTTCAGCATGGCCGGAAGTGAAGCTGTCACGGGGATGCGCAAACGTTCCGGCTGCGTTAATGCGAGCCGCGCCGTGGGCCAATTGCAATGTAGAAAGCGTGATGAGGCGGTCCGAAAGATCGACTTTGGCCGTGAGGTGATCGAATGGTTCGTTATAGATACTGCCATTTAGAACCTGCAGGCCAAGCGATCCAAGGGGATTGCCATAGGTACCGTTGATGTGAATGTCGGCCCTGAGATCGCCCGCAGCCGGCACGGAAGCACCCGTAAGGCTGACGAGATCGGCCACATTGCCATTGCGCAGCGTGAGATTGGCAGCCAAGGGTGAGCGCGAGACGGGACTCCATTTACGAAGACCAAGGGAAGCGTCGAAATCGGTTCGGAGCCCGTTGCGGGTAAGCACACCATTCCGGATGGCCGCTCCGGAGGGAGATGCTCCGAGGTCTAGGCCCAAGTGGTTGAACAACCGTCCTTCCACCGCAAAGCGGTCGAGTGCGAGATTGCTGTTAATGCGGGGATTCGACAAGTTTCCAGAAACCTGTGCCCGCAGGGTGGCGATTCCGTTTTGAAGCTGGATAGGCAATTCCGTCAGGGGTTTGCCGGGGGAGGCGAGAGCGGCCGCGGGTAGGAAATCGTTCAGGTTGTGGGAGACAAAATTGATATCAATATGCTGATTCAGTGATCCGATGAGATCCAGCCGGGAATGTGGAAAGGCAATATAGGACCGATTGAGCGCGACCGTACCACTCGAACCGGCGTAGTCGGCATGGAGCACGCCGCTGACGGGAATTCCCCGGCGGCCGGGAGCAATGGCGAGCCGGGCGGTGGCGGTGTAGCCAGAAGTGCCCTTTGCCTGAAGATCGCCGCGTGCATTGATGCTTCCGGTAAGAGTGCCTGAGTAGCCGACGCGATTACCGGCGAAGGTCCGGGCAAGCGTTTCCAACGCGAAGTTCTGAAGCGTTCCTTCCAGACTAAGACGCCGCATCTTTTCGATAAAGAGCTTGGCGGTGAGCGTGCCTCCGAATGCGTCGAACCGGAGCTTATCGAGACTGATCGAATAAGGATCGGCGTGAAATGGCGTGTAGAGACTGACGTTCGAGATGTGCACCGCGCCGCTTCGAATGCTTACATCTCGCGTATTCATTGAGCCGTCCACAAAATAATTCGAGTGCTGGTCGAGTCGTGCAGTACCACGGACTTCGAGCGCTCCGGTTGTCTCCGGCGAGGTTACTTTCAGAAGGCGGCTGAGTTGATCGAGAGCCAAGCTGGCGTTGAATCGAGTGTTGCCTTTTCCGGAGACGCTTCGTAGGGGACCTGAGGCATCGAACGTAGTCCTGCCGAGGTCTATATGAGCGGTTTGCACCTGAATGGCTTGGTTCTGCATTCGGACATCGAGGTTGGCGTTCAGCGTTTTTGGAGCGGCTTGTGCGGACGTGTCGAGTTGAAGGTCGAAGCTGCGCTGTATCTCCGGCAGCGAGATGCTCGCACTCAGGCTGGCAGAAATATCGGGCGCAGCGAGGTGACTGAGAGACGCATTGACCAGAATCTTCGATGATCCAGTCTTGATCTGACCATTCGCTAAATGCACCGCATCCTTTTCAATGGTGACGGGTAAGTTTACTTGGACATCCAGCGGCGGACGAGTTCCTGAAGTAAGCAAGAGCGGGTCGATCTTCAGGTTCCCTTTATAGCTCGGATTGACGGTGTTGTAGAAGAGTTCTACCTGCAAGTTTTGGCCTCGGGCGTTAAAGGCGGTTTTCTGCTGAGCATACTGGATCAGGCCGTTTTTCAGTTCAAACTGTCCCACAGCGAGGTCGACCACTGTTTGTAAACCGGACGCATTGCTGCTGGACTTGCTCTTTACTCTGGGCTGTGGAATGTTTGTAGTCCCGTTCGGAAAGACAGTCACATTGGCTTCGGGCCGGTCAATACTGAGATATCGTAAATCGACTGCGTGATAAAGGCCCGAGAAGAGCTTTATGCGAAGTTCCAGAAGGTCGGCACGCAAAAGAGGATCTGCGGTCTTTGGCTCGGTTCCATGCAAAACGAAGTGGCGGATGCGAAGGGTGAGATGGCTCAGATCGAATTGGACGGAGCCGATTTCAACGATGCCACCCGTGGACTCTTCAGCAACCGAAATCACCTTTTCACGAACAAAATTTGCAAACCATGAGCTCTGAAGAACAATGACCCCGGCAACTACAAGCAGCAATAGCAGACCGCCCAAGGAGGCCGCGACCGTGATGATAATACGCTTTCGTTTGCTCATCGAAGATTTGCCTCGAGAAATTGAATTTTGGCATCCTGACGCTGTTCGTCGAGCCAGGCAAAGAACCGCTGGTTCACTTTCTCGCTTACCAAGGTGTCGTGAATGAAGGAGCGAAGATCCTCGAGAGAATAACCGGAAGGATGAGCCCGGCGAAGAGCCTGAAGGTGAGAGTTGTAGTACTGGTTTATTTCGTCATCCGTCACCACAACAGCCGGTTTGAAGCGCACATCAATGAAGCGCAGCACGGTTAATTGCCACCTGAACGTATACCTCAGATCCGGCACCGTCAACCCATAGCCACGCAGACTTTCCTGCAGAGCTGCCTGAGTTTTATACCGTTCTTTTTCCAAGCGGCTGAGCTCCGCATCCGCGTCCTGAAAAGTAGCTACGGCGTAATCCCCCAAACTAATTTCGTGGCGGATAAAGGCCTGATCGATAAGCCGATCAGCCGCTTTCTTTTGTGCTGTCAGGCTCAAATTCAGCGGATCGTGGTTAAGGAAATCAGTAACCCGGACCTCGCGAATGATATCGCTTTCCTTGATAATCTGGCGATCCACGACGATCGCAATTTGGTCGATGATGACGGGAAAGGCCGCGAGGCTTGTCAATAGAAAAAGGACAGAGAACCGGAGTTGCATCAGAAGGCCTGCCCTATAGAGAAGATGAACTGAAAGTGACCCAGGCGCTGAGGAGAACTGGTGCAAGCAGGAGTCCTCCCGATCTCGTTCGTCCCACAGTTCAACAGGTCTTGAATGGTGCCGCTGTAACCGTTGTAGCGGGGCGGGTTGAGAGCATAGGCAAGATCAAAACGAATCGGGCCGAGCGGGGTCTTATAGCGGATTCCGAAGCCTGGTGCCTGCACAGTGTAGTTAAAATCCTCATTGTTGCGCTGATGATACCGGAGGGAGATGTCGCCAAACCTATCGAAGATATTTCCCATGTCTTCGAAGACCACGCCGCTGATGTTAGGACCGAGCAGAGGGAACCGCAACTCGAAGGTATTGAAGAAGAGGCCATTACCGCCAATGGGGAATCCCGTGGCAGGAGAGGCTTGTGTTCCCGGACCGGCGGGCTCGCCGATGTCGCGAGGACCAGCCTGGTTATATCCGAAGCCGCGCATGGAGGTTCCGCCTCCACCGAAGAAGCGCTCTGGAAGCGGCACGGCGTTAGTGGACGTTAGATTTGGTGCAAGATTGAACGGAACGATGGCTCCGAGCTGGGTTTGCCGCGCAAATACAAGATTTCTCCCGATGACGGTGTAGGTAGCGTTCCGGGCAAGAATACGAACGAAGTTCCGTTGAGACCCGAAAAAGTTTCCGGCCACACCCGCATCGACCGTGTTCCAGTATCCGTGATGAGCATCGGCGGGGTTATCGCGATGGTCTTGGATATAGCTGAAGGTAAGAATCCCGATTCTGACGGGCTGAAGTAACTGCGGAATCAACAACGAAGGGATGACCACGTCTCCGGTGCTGACACGGCGGTAAGCAAAGCGCGATAGCAGGGTAGAAGCGCGCGTGAATCGTTGGGAGGTTTGAACGGCTCCCTCCAAGCGCCGCGAGGAGAACGTGGTGACATCACGCGTTGTGTCGTAGAGCGCGGAAAAGGTGACGGTGCGGTTTTGCGAGCCAAGGAAGCGGGGAACGATATAGTTCAGGCCTTCCCGCTGTTCAAGACTCGAATAGCGGGTCTGGAGCGAAAGGGTTTGCCCGACACCGAGGAAGTTTATACGGGTAAGATTAAACGCAACCCGCGGGTAAACGCCCTGTTGACCGCCCGATTTCCTGAGATCTGACGTGGTACCGCCGATGCTTCCGAGGTCCGCGCCGAAGCCCACGTTGAACGTATAGCGAGCTGCCTCGTCAAAATCGAAAAGAACCGTCTTGTACCGGCTGGTGCCATCGGGATCCTGCAAAGCTGTATTCACGCTGGAGAAAATGCCGAGGTTGGTAAGACGGCGCGCCTCGTCGTTGATTTTGGTCAGTGAAAGCGGCTCCCCGTCGGCCAAATGGATTCTTTGCTGCACAAGCGAAGGATGAGTCCTGTTCAGACCGGAGATAATGACATTTCGCACAAACTCCCGCGGCCCTTCGGTAACGTGATAGGTGAGATTTACGGTAGCGGGCTCGGGACCGGGCGTAGTGGTCACGACGAACGAAGCAGAAGGAAAGCCGCTGTCGTAGTAGTACTCCAGAATTCGATTCCGGTCGGAGGCAACAAACGGGTCCGTGTACGGTTGACCGACGACTGAGCTTAACCGACCTTCGACGCTGCTGAGATCAAGTCGCGACGCACCGACGATTTTCAGGCTGGCGACACGCCATTGCCTACCCTGGTTGATGCGGAACGTTACACCGATGTCGTTCGGATTCCCGTTGTAGTTTGTTTCAACGCTGGAAGTTACTTTTGCGTCGCGAAATCCGTTGGAGGCGTATAGGTTCTGGATCGCCTCCTCGTCTTTCTGACGGAATGTTTCGCTGTAGCGCCCATAGCGCAGCACTATCGATTTCGTTTGCAAAAACATCCGCTCACGAATTGTGTCCCGGGTAAAGTAGTCACTTCCCGTGATAGCGATGTTGACCAGCTTGCGGCGGGGACCAGTAGCGATGTAGTAGTTGATCAGCTCACGATCGTCTTGCGTGGGCTCGCGCTTGAAGGTGACGTCGACATCCGGGTAGCCCTTGGATTGGAAGTAGTCCCGGATATTCACGGCCCCCTCGGTCAGGAGATCGTTATCGACTGATCCTTCCTGGTAAACCGGTACGAGTTTACGGAGCTTGCCCTTAGACACCTTTGCTTCGAGCGCGTTGATCGTGATCTTCGGTCCCGCGTCTATATCGAGAGTCGGCTTCAGTCGATTCGCGCGGAAATCGTAATCCGACGAGGGAATTGTTACCGAAGCGGTTAAGCGGTCCTTCTTGGCATATTTCTTTTGAATGCCAGAGACACCCTTGTCGGTCAACGACTGAGTCACCTTTCGCCAGTAATGGATCAGAGGCACCCGCCATCCCGTGGCGCGAATAATGGACTCATCCGACAGATCCTTGGTGTCCCCTTTAATCGAAGGCGTTTCGTAGCGGGCCCGCTTGCCGGCGACCACTTCGAACCGGATCGTCATTTGGTGGGTCTCGGGGTCTTCGATGGTTGCCACGCCCACATGAGAACGGTAAAGCCCGTTGTCGCGCATGATCTGCTCTATGTTTTTGCGAGCGGTATTCAGGGCTTCGACATCGAATGGCGTACCGAGCGAGAGCTGGGCATCACTCATCAGGACACTCCGGCTGGGCGGATCAGAGATTTGTCCTTCGGCGGTGACATGACCTATGAAACGGCGGCTCTCGGTAATAAAGCGCAGCCGGACGCCGGCCCCGCTAGGCTCGGCGTCGACCTTGATGTCTGTGTAAAGCCCGCTAGAGAACAGTCTGTCGATGGTGCCGGCTACCTGATGAGGATCAAGAGGACGGCCGGTCTGCACCAAAAGCATCCGCTGCAGGTCACGTGGATCGATGGGCTGCTTTGGCGGGTCGTAGCTAATGGATTCGACAACTTTTCCGGCAAAACTCTGCCCATCCATTAGGCCGGTTCCGGCGAGCCACAGGAGGGCAAGGAACGGGATTGGGCGGGCGAAATGCAAAGGGGATATCATTAGCGTTCAAACTTTGCTGGCTTGCTTAGGCTATGCGAAGCTCACTAGAGTGAGAAGCGTAGAACTTGCGTCCAATTTCGGGATGCGTGCAATACGCTTTCCTAAAGCCGACCCGGGGCGAGATACAGAACGCTCCCTGGCGGATGTGCCAAGTAGACTCTAAATTCTGGTGGGACGTTACATCTTCTAACGATGGACAGCAGGCTTGAGTAAAAAGGCGGTAATGCGATGACGTCACGACAAGGACTGCAATTGTTTGCTTCCGCGTTCGCCCGCTGGAATTATCACGATGCACCGAGGCTTGGGGCTGCGCTTGCCTATTATACGCTGCTGTCGGCAGCACCACTGACGATCATTGTCGTGATGATCTGCAGCTTCGTGTTTGGGCATACGACGGCCGAGCAGCACGTGCTCGCACAGGCACGATCGTTTATGGGCGCAAATGGCGCCGATACGCTTCGCATGCTCATCAATAACATGCGGCATGAGTCTACCGGCGTCTGGGCCACATTCATCGCGCTTGTGACGCTATTCTCTGGTGCTTCCGGGGTTTTTACGGAGCTTCAGTCCTCGCTCAATACCATCTGGGATGCCGCACCTCCCGCATCGTCAAAGTGGCGCACCATAATATGGCACAGACTTATCGCGTTTGGCATGGTGCTGGCCATCGGCGTTCTACTCCTCGCTTCGTTGCTGGTGAGTGCTGCCCTGGCTGTGATCGAAAAGTTCTTTTCCGGCATGGTTCCCATCAGTCCGACTATCCTGGAGATCCTGAACCTGGCATTCTCCGGGATTACTACGGCCATATTATTTGCGTTGATTTTCAAATATGTACCGGACACGCCTATTAGTTGGCACGACGTCAGCATTGGCGCGGTGGTCACGGCCATTTTGTTTACGCTCGGCAAGTTCCTACTAGCTTGGTACTTGCGCACGGCAGCTGTGGGATCGGCTTACGGGGCCGCCGGCTCGCTGGTGGCCTTAGTGGTCTGGGTCTATTACTCGGCTCAGATTTTTTTTTACGGTGCGGTGTTCACTCGGGAATACGCGAGCACGTTTGGCACCCAGGCGCGATAACCGGCCCCGAACTCGCGAGTTAGGCAACTTGGCCCTAATTCGGGTAAAATAGGTAATTCCCCTTAAAAATTTCTCATGATTTCTGTTAGCAATGTCAGTATGCGCTATGGCGGAAAGATCCTGTTTGAGGATGTAGCCACCAGCTTTCTGCCTGGGCGCCGCTACGGGTTGACTGGCCCCAACGGAGCCGGAAAGTCCACATTTATGAAGTTACTCTCTGGTGAGCTCGATCCTCAAAAGGGCACGGTTGTACGTCCGAGAAAGTTGGGTATTTTGCGGCAGGACCAGTTTGCCTTCGATCAGTACCGGGTCATCGATACGGTGATCATGGGCAATCCGCCGCTATGGAAGGCGCTGGAGGAGCGCGAGACTCTCTACGCCAAACCAGATCTGACCGACGAGGATGGCATGCGGCTCGGTGAACTGGAGGGCATTGTGGCCGAAGAAGACGGCTACACGGCTGAGAGTGATGCAGCGGTGCTACTGGACGGCTTGGACATTCCCGAGCCTCTTCACAACCGGCAGATGGGCGAACTCCAGGGCGGTCAGAAGGTACGCGTACTGCTTGCACAGGCGCTCTTTGGGCATCCGGAAGCGCTGCTCCTAGATGAGCCGACGAACTATCTTGACTTGGAATCCATTCATTGGCTGCAGAACTTTCTTCAGCACTACGACGGGACGCTGGTGGTCATCTCGCACGACCGCCATTTTCTGAATGCTGTCTGCACAAACACGGCGGACATCGATTACCAGACGATCATCACGTACGCGGGCGGGTATGACGACATGGTTTTGCAGAAGACCCAGGTGCGGTCGCGTATCGAGTCGGAAAATGCGCAGCGTGAAAAGAAAATCGCCCAACTGAATGAGTTCATCGCCCGGTTCGCGGCGGGCACGCGCGCCAGCCAGGTAACGTCGCGCAAGAAGGAAGTGGAGCGGCTACAAACGACAGATTTGGCGCGATCGAACATTCAGCGCCCGTTTATCCGGTTCGAAATGAAGCGGCCCTCGGGGAGGAATGCGCTGGAGTTCAAGGACCTGAACAAGAGCTACGACGATCTGCACGTTATCAGGAATTTCTCCGCGTCCCTACAACGGGGTGAGAAGGTGGCGCTGATGGGTCGAAACGGAGCGGGTAAGACAACGCTACTGAAGGCTCTGCTGGCGAATGCGCCCGGCGTGGACGATCCGGATGTGGGACTGGATTCGGGAACGGTGACTTGGGGCCACGAAGTCCAGGTAGGATATTTTGCGCAGGACCACCGAGGCAGCATTCGAAATGGGACCACCGTGGAGGAATGGCTGCACGAGTGGGATCCGCAAGCTGCCAAAGAGGAGATTCGGGGTTTGTTAGGGCAGATGCTGTTCCGCGGCGAAGAAGGAACGAAGCCAACCGACGCTCTGTCGGGTGGAGAAGCAGCGCGACTGATGTTCTGTAAGTTGATGTTACAGAAGCCCAACTTTCTTGTGTTCGACGAGCCGACAAATCACCTGGACCTTGAGTCAATCAATGCGTTGAATACAGCACTCCAGAAGTTCGAGGGTACAGTGCTGCTGGTGACACACGATGAGGATCTGGTATCGGAAGTGGCGACCCGTATCTGGCACTTCGGAGCTGAGATTGAGGACTTCCTCGGTACTTACGAGGAGTACACGGCCGGAGTTCCTTCCCGCTAGTTCTCCAGCAGTTGGGAACCCCGAAAAACTGCTTCTAGCCGAGTCGCACGAGGGAAGGCGATTCAACATGTTCCAGGAACCACTGATAGGTGGACCGGATACCTTCTGGCAGGGACGTCGCAT
>DATIMM010000058.1:0-6394 GCA_035475295.1 Bryobacteraceae bacterium | reverse complement strand
CTAAAGGCGCAGTCCATAACAACGCTCCATAGTGACCGGTATCGTACGGTTTCTAACCTCGAGTTGTCCGATTCCGATTGCCTGGCAACCAACGTCATGCGATCACAAGCGCATGCATCGATGAATTCCTTTTCGCCCTTTTCTCCACACTCTCGATTTATTTGTAGGGACAGGTGCGCCCAAGATCCACGGCGAGCTACTCAAGCTCGGCATTGAAGCTCATCTCAGCCAACATGTCATTTCGCCTTTTCGCCTCGAGTGCACTTCTCGCAAGGCACAGGCCGCCTATTCTCCGGTGAAGCTGCAGATTCAAAAAATAAGGCTAGTGCCGCAGCCAGGAGTGCGGCCAACCGATGAGTCGCATGTGACGTTCGGATGTGAGAAAATGCGACGAAGTCAACTATTGCGTTCGAGGAGCACGACGAGCCCTCAATGCATATGGCCCTGCCTTCTTGGCGCGTCGGAGGGTCCAGCGAGCATCTATGGTTGCGGACTAATGGGAACTGGCAAGGGCGGGGTTTGCCAGGTGATCCGTGACGTAATTGGGCCATTGAAGTGATTCACTGATCCTCGGAGGATCCTGCGATGTGGAACGCAACCGTTTTTGGGGAAAGTGGTTGGCGAAAGTCCGAGATTGTCGAACTACTGAGTGTGCCGACAATTGAAGCGCTGAAGCAGCTTTCCAGAGAGAGACTTCCCAATGAGGTCGGGCTCCTAAGCCACCTTGAACATGAGTTGGACTCAGTTGTCCCAGTGGATGGCTTGATCGGTAGGCAGCCGATTTCAACGTGGGCAAAGTTCGCCGAAGAGGAATCCCGTGATTTCGATTGGTCAACTGGAACGAAGGTCGTGGTACTGGATGAGGAGGCGCTTGGTCTGTATTGGTCGAAGTCGTCAATCAAGGCGCCGTCTACCATCGCATGGCACGAGCCTACTGCGTTCATCCTTCCGTTGAGTTCAGACGAACGAGAGGTACGAATCGAGTTCGTTCCAGATGCCGCCGCAGATGATAGATCAGCCCGATTGCGGCATCGATATGCCACCGCAGCTCACGTGCTCGAGACAATTCTTGACTGGCGGGGCTACTTCGGTACTCGAAGCGTGGTCATCGATGGGTACACCGAGATGCACTCGAACAGTCGAGGGTTTGTCGCCCGGATGCGCGCGCGATCCGGGTACGTGGTCGGACGGCTCCTCCGCCGGCTGACGTTCGGTACGCCAGCCTTGGATCGAGACCCGCTCGCCTTACACCGCGAACGTGGGGCGGCCCGGCGATATGCCGGTGTCGCTCAGGCGTGTCCCGCATTGAGCGAGAGAGAGGAAGTGGTGTCACCGGAGGCGATGGTTTTCGTCCATGGGACGGCCTCCTGTGGGGTTCAAGGGCTCAAAGATCTCTATGCTTTCTCCCAACCGCAGTATCCGGTGCGACGATTCGAACACGACACATTCCGGAAACTTACTTACAATGCGGATGAGCTCGTGCAACTCATCAAATCGAGCATCCGGGTGGACAACCTCCTACTCGTCGCTCACTCGCGTGGCGGACTTGTTGCGAGGCTGGCACTGGATAAGCTCATACGCGACAACTACCCTGCTTCCATCGCGCTCGAAACGTTGGGCACGCCTCATGCGGGAACGCCGTTGGCGAATATAGGCGGACGCCTACTCAGCCAGTTGTACAAGATCGGTGAATGGGGCCTCAACAGCGTGGCCCCGATGATTTCTCCGCTGGCGTGGGCGCATGGCTTCCTGTTTGACACACCTGAACCGCCGCCCGGCATCTCATCAATGAGGGAGAATTCTCCGGCACTCGAAATGATGAACCTGTACGGTGCCGCGAGCCACGTTCGATGCTGGGGAGCCAGTTTTGACATCTCCGGTCCCGGCTCCGGGTTTGCAATCGAGATTGAGGGAGCGTTGCGGGGAGCAATGTACGATGTAGAGAACGATCTAGTGGTGCCCACGAGCTCAGCACTAGCTTTCGGCTCGTCTGCACCACGCTTGAGCTGTTCTCACGTGCAGTATTTTTCCCAAGCGTCCGTACAGACGGCGCTCCAAAACTACTTCGTCCACGAACCGTCGCCGATTGTTGCAAAACTAGCCCCGACGGCGCCGCATAATACGCAGGATCCGGCGGCCGATTCGGAACACACCGCGATGCTCAGGTTACGCGAACGCTACAAGCCGCTACGGCTGAAATTGAAACCGCCACCGTAGGGATGCAGTTCCGCGGCCATCTCCCTTGACGTATTCTGATGCCGATCCCGGTAGGGCCGGGAAACTCGATCTGTTAAAATCCGCGGGGATTCTCTCACTCTTAATCGACTGGAGCGGGCGTAGAAACATTCTTCGACGAGAAACTATCCTACCTTTGGAAAGATGTCGACCGTGGTTCGGCTTTGCCAGCGGTGCCTTGCGAAAATCTGTCTGACGTGCGGCGTTCTGGCCGCATGCACAACTCTCGTCTTATTGCCGGCCTTGGCAGAGGAGTTGCCTGCAGGGACGAGGCTGGAGGCGCGACTGTCAATGGCCACAGGTTCCCGTGTTTCCCATCGCGGCGATCTGATAGAGGCCACGATCATTGCTCCTATTAGCGGACAAGGACGGATCTTGGTGCCGCAGGGAGCGAGACTGCTCGGCTCCATTGCAGAGGCGCACGCTCTCGGTCTGGGGCTCAAACGGTCCACGGCCAACCTTTCCTACGATTTCGATACACTCCGATACCCAAACGGAGCCACGGTCGCGGTTCACACACGGTTAATTGCTGCAGAAACGGCCAAAGAACACGTGGACAGCTTTGGCGTGGTGCATGGAATACATCCTGTTGCGAGCCTTTCGTCGAATTTGTCGTTTTACGTCTTTCCTTTGCTCGTTCTAGATCCTGGGGTCGGCATTCCCGTATGGGCTGTAAAGTCTTTGGTAGCCCCCTCTGCTAATCCGGAAATTTATTTTCCGGCCGGCACTGAGCTAATTCTGCAATTGACAACCGCAGTCGAGGTTCCGCGAACACTCGGGAATTTTGTTCGCGTTAAGCCGCTTGTGCCCAGCAGCGTCACCGATGTTGCGCACCTACTGAAGATCTCGCCCCAGCGGGCCTACCTTGGGAACCACCCATCGGATACTGTCAACCTGGTTTTGATGGGCAGCCGCGAGCAGATGGACCGCGCTTTTCAGGCCGCTGGATGGTTTCAGGCTCAGCGGAAATCACCAATGGCACTCTATCGAATGTATTCTGCGCTTTGCCATCGGCATGGGTATTCGAAGGCTCCTATGAACACCTTGACCTTGAACGGAGCGCCGGCTGCCTTTGTCCGCCAGAAGGGCCTCAATACAGTAGAAAAGCGTCACCACGTGCGTTTCTGGCAAGCGCCAGGCCACGCAGATGTTTGGCTGGGGACCGCCGCGGAAGATGTCGGATTCCGGTTTGAACTGACACATTGGACGCACTACATCAATCCGCATATCGATAATGAACGAGCCAAGGTCGTGAATGATCTCGCATTTACCGGATGCGTCGGCGCAGCGGGACTCGTGTCGCGCCCTTCGGGCGAGCTGAAGCACGATTCGGAAGCGGAACAGGGCACCGTGTCGGATGGAAAAGTAGCCGTGGCCCAACTGAACAGCTGCCGTGATCCCGAGAGAATGGCGGGCGTGGGAGGAGCACCCACAGTGCATCAGCAAGGGCGAGTGACCCGTGGGTTGACCGCGTTCCGGAAAGATCTGGTACGATCGAACATTTTCTTCACTGCTTACAACACGGTGAAACTGCTAGCCACATCCCAGAGGCTGCCGGTAGCAGCGTCCATACCCGTAACCAGCGCAGAAGCGCGTAACTTGAATTGGCTGACCGCTGCGGGTCGCGCGACCAAATCGTCTGGAACAATAGCCTCCGCTAGTAATGAACGACGCGATCGGCCTGAATAGCGTGGCTGAAAAGTCGCAGGAAAGAAGTGGATGATAACGCTGCACTGCGCGACAGGATTTACCGCGGTAAACTGTTATCGCATAGTCAAGATCAGTACGATCGATTCCGTGGCTGCTGGGCTACGCACGCTCACTTTAGCGCCAGCGATCGGCTGGCCGAAAGCGGATTTCTGATTCGGGATCCGGACTGAGGTCTTCGGAAAGTAGCGTTTCGCAGCTGCTCCATCGCGCTTGGCTATCAGCAGAAAATGATGATCTGCCCGGTGGAGTCCAACGCTCGATACAGATACTTCTCCTGCCCTTTAACTTAACCTAGGTCTCACCACACGGTAGCTCTTGTTGGGGGCCTGTAAATGCTGCCGACGGCACGTACTTAGTTCCGGGCCATAGGCTTGCACCCATCACCAGACACAACTGCGGTCCACAACAAGTCCCCGTTCGGCCAGTAACTCCGCGACAGGCTCGTAGGCTGCGAATACCGAAGATACCAAGGCACCGCGTGAGGATAACTGCCTCTGGATGCTGGCGCCCCTGGAATGGATTCACGGTGGTGATCGGCACGGAGTTTTACCCTACCAGATCGGCTCTTTTGACCTTCGCGACAAAACCCCTGCATGTCTTCTGGTTGTCCACCAATTACCGATGGGCGCCCGACGGGAGAGTCGATCGACTCTTGCCACGGAGATCTCCCGAATCCGTTAGTGGCTTGCCATTCGCAAAGGCAGGCACATTCGACGTCAGCTTCCGCGAAAGAAACTCACGCAATAGATTCTCTACCGCGCCGCTGCCCGTAATGATCAGCCCGTTGCGAAACGTCAGGCCCACGCTCCGGTCTCCCGGCGCCCGGTAGACATTGGACAGACCTGCTGCCGCGAAATTCCCCAACATCTGGGAATAGTTCGGTTGCATCCGCCCATCGTCTCCCCGGCAGACGACCGTCTGCGCCAGCGCGTAGAAGATACGGGAGCGAATGCTTCCGGAGCCTCGGTAAAAGTATCGCGGGTCTTGGTGCAGAACGGTGGGAAGAACCGCGCGGCTCACCATCCTGCTGACCATCGTATCGGCGTACGCCGCTCCAAACCGCTTCGCATAGCCCTCCGCACCTTGGCCATAACCAGGAAACGTGTTGTGCTTCTGCTCTACACCAGCCAAGCCGGCGGCCACTAGAAAGGAAACCGGATCGGTGGTCGATCGAAGCGTCAACTGAAACTTAAGCTTTGGCGTCATCGGCGCCGCGGTCCAGATGTAGCTGCTGTAGTAATTCGGTAAGAAGCCCAGCACGCGTTGCTTCTCCTGTTGCTGCACCTGCGCTTGTGCCACTTCGTTCAGTGTCGCCGTAACGCGAACCGTCGTCTTCTGAGTGGGAATCCGCGTCGTCATCAGAGGCAGTTCGCGCCTCTCGCCCGAGCCGAGAACCACAGAAGTCGAGGCGGACGGCGCAAGACCCGACGCGTTGACGTTCACTACATAGGTCCCGGCAGGCAAATCATCGAATGTGAAAGCACCATTGCGATCCGCCGTGGCTACACGACGGACTGTATTGTTTTGCCCAACAATCGTGACCGGTATTCCCGGAATGATGGCTCCTTGCAAGTCTCGAACCGTTCCTGTGATGCTGGCGGATATTTGCGGTTGTGTCGCTGTGGAGCTAGGCGCCGCGACGGCACCCCCGAACCCCGGCCCATCCTGCGATTCCATGGTGCTTCCCGCAGTGCTGACTGCCTGCTGCGCGTCCAGGCATGATGACGCGCCGAGGAGGAACACCCCGATTATCCCGGCGTACCTAATCAGTCGCCCCGCGGCCACCTTAAGCGAGTCTTGTTTCTGCATTAGAAGCGATACCGAGGAGGCTGTGAGATGATTCTTTCCCACATAACTGTTGAGTCTTCAGTTCAATGGTTGGTTTCCACTTAGGGGCGAAAACGATCATTCCCGTCGCCAAATCAATGCGCCTCCACGGTATTGACAAGTTAACGGCCCGGGAGTCAATTGAATTTGCAAATGAGCGGAGTTTGCCCGACACATCCTGCAAGGGCTATCGCATTGCGAGCGCACGGGCCTGCACGGCAGTATTCCATTGATGAAAGCGTTGCCGTCGTACTGCTCTGTACCGCTCCGCGGTGAGGTGATGCCGCCGAGGTTGGAAGTGAGAACTGACGCTGCTGTGAACGGAAAGAAATCGCTGCGCCTGTTCGGGTGACTTGAACCGGCGCCTACGTCGCTCCCGTTCACGGCTTGGCTGATGGGAGTTTCCCGCCCGATTAATCAGCCAATGTCCGCGCTTATGTTTGACTTTGGGCAGTACTTGCGGGAGTGCAGCAGAGTAGCTACGGAGCCGGTCCGTGACCACGGTGTGCGGCACAGTGTCCGAGCTACGTAACAGATGGCGGAAGAAGCGCTCCGCAGCCGCTCGATCCCGCCGCGCTTGGACCAGAATATCGACGACCACTCCGTTCTGATCCACAGCACG
>DATIMM010000057.1:0-13656 GCA_035475295.1 Bryobacteraceae bacterium | reverse complement strand
AGAGTGCGGAAGTAACGCGCACCCGAGCGAGGCTACCAGCACTTTCTCTTCACTAACGATCACCGAAGTAGCTCGTCATACACTTTGTTCATAACGGCTGGAGCGTAGACTTCGCGCTTCAGCGCACCTACAGCGGTTGCGTGGAATGTAGGTTTACGTTTGAGCTTGCTTGCCGATAGAACTCTTATGACTGAGCCTGCGCCAGAAGCAGTTGCCGCAACCGGGATTTCCATTCCGAAAGCAGCAGCAGAGTTGTCCTCCGCCGCAGCCACAACGCTCGCCTGGTTCCGGGACTTGCTGTTATCGCTGCTGATTGCCATTCTGGTCGTTCTTTTTCTCTACCGCCCGGTAAAGGTGGAGGGTACGAGCATGATGCCCACGCTTCAGGATGGGGAACGATTGTTTATTAATCAGTTCAGCTATCGCTTTGGGCTTGGGCACGTGCGGCGGGGCGACACGGTAGTCTTCTGGTTTCCGGGGGACACGACCAAGTCTTACATCAAACGAGTGATCGGCCTGCCCGGCGATACAGTAAAGATCGAGAACGGCTACGTCCGGGTAAACGGGAAAAAGCTGGCGGAGAACTACGTGCCGCGTCAATACCGGGATGACCAAAGCTTCGGCTCGATTACGGTTCCCCCCAATGACTACTTCGTTTTGGGAGATCACCGAAACGCGTCCAATGACAGCCGAGCGTGGGGCTTTGTTCCGAGAAACTATATTTACGGCAAAGCTGTTTTTGTATTTTGGCCGTTTGATGACGTGGGTACGATTCACTGATACGGCGCCGGCAAACGACGTTCCGTTTACCGGCCCCCATCGCCCAGGCCGCTCAAATGGAGCAGGGCTGCAAAGTAGTACTCGATAACTATCTGTGATCCTTTTTATCGCTGTCGGTGCGATAGTCCATACCGGTCCCACGCGGGCCACCAACAACTTCGGTATTGGCAGGCGCATTGGGGCCGGAAGGGGTAACGGATGTGGACCCACCGCCAGCGCCAGAGCCGGCCCTTACGCCCGATACATCAACGCCGCGCGAACCATCCGACAGCATCGTATCCCCTGCGATGGACTCGCTGACGCTGTAGCCGGCTTTCCTCTGTTTTAAGAGGCGTGCCTTTTCTTCTTCCGTCAATGTAGATTCGGGGCGGTTGGCCAAATCTCCTTCCGGATCTGCCGGGATCTCGTTCAGTTTAGGGTCTATCATTTAGTGAACCTCTGCTGTTAGACACCCCCATGGGCGAATGTGAAACGAAAAGAATGGGGAGAATACGGGTAAGTAGGCGAGCGGAGACCGCGCAAGTCATCCTTTGAGTTAAACTAACCGCTGAAAAGCCGTTATCGACATGACTGATTGCAAAACGTATGCTCCCAGCGCGGAATTTGCCGCGAGGGCGAATGTGCAGGGTACGGAGGCGTATCAAGCGCTTTACAGCCAGGCAGAAAAGGATCCCGAGGCGTTTTGGGGGGAGCTTGGGCGAAAGGAGCTGTCCTGGTTTGAGCCGTTCACGAAGACGCTGGAATGGGACGCGCCGTTTGCGAAGTGGTTTGCCGGTGGAAAAATCAACGCATCCTACAACTGCCTGGACCGGCACCTGAGCGGTCCGCGCAGAACGAAGCCGGCCATCGTTTTCGAAGGTGAGCCGGGGGACGCGCAAGTTCTGACCTACGAAGAACTTCACCGGCGCGTCTGCCGATTCGCCTACGTCCTCAAGACGCTAGGCTACAAGGCTGGTGACCGGGCCGTGATCTACATGCCGATGGTCCCGGAACTTCCGATCGCCCTGCTCGCTTGCGCGCGGCTGGGCGTGACGCATAGCGTGGTTTTCGCGGGTTTTTCCGCTGAAGCGCTGAAGATGCGAATTTTGGACCTGGGCGCAAGTGCTGTGATTACGGCCGATGGAGGCTGGCGGCGCGGGAAAGAAGTGCAATTGAAGAGGGCGGTGGACGAGGCACTGGAAGACTGCCCTGCCGTTCGCAACGTGATTGTGTACCGGCGGACCGGGTCCGCAATTCCTATGCGAGAAGGCCGTGACCACTGGTGGCACGAACTGGAGCAGCGCCTGTCGAGCGATTCGCAAACAGAAAAGGCAGCCGAGGCATGCCCGGCCGAACCGCTCGATTCCGAACATCCGCTCTTTGTTCTATATACATCCGGGACAACGGGCAAGCCGAAGGGCATTCTTCACACAACCGCCGGTTACCTGCTGCAGACCTCGCTGTCGATGAAGTGGGTGTTCGATCTGAAGGAAGAGGACGTGTACTGGTGCACGGCCGACGTGGGCTGGGTGACCGGTCACAGTTATCTGGTGTATGGTCCTCTGGCGGCGGGCGCCACATGCGTGATGTACGAGGGAGCGCCCGATTATCCCGCTTACGACCGATTCTGGCAGATCGTCGAGAAGTGCAAAGTCTCCATTTTCTATACGTCCCCGACCGCGATTCGCGCACTCATACGGCAGGGGGACCGCTGGCCGGAGGGACGCGATCTGTCCAGCCTGCGGCTACTGGGATCCGTGGGTGAGCCGATCAACCCGGCGGCGTGGGAATGGTATCACCGGGTGATCGGGAAGGGCCGCTGTCCCATTGTCGATACATGGTGGCAGACGGAAACCGGAGCAATTATGATCGCGCCCATGCCGGGAGCCGTTCCGCTGAAGCCAGGCTCCGGAACGTTCCCATTGCCCGGGGTGATCGTCGATATCGTCGATTCCAAAGGGAATGTACTCGGCGAAAACCGGGAAGGATATCTGGTGATCCGGAGGCCATGGCCGAGCATGGCCCGAAATATCTGGGGCGATCCCGAACGCTTCCGGGAGCAGTATTGGAGCCGTGTACCGGGATCCTATTTCACGGGAGACGCGGCACGACGGGACGAGGACGGATATTACTGGATCCTGGGCCGAGTGGACGACGTGATGAACGTAAGCGGCCACCGGTTGAGCACGATGGAGATCGAATCAGCGCTGGTTCACCATCCTGCCGTAGCCGAAGCCGCAGTCGTGAGCAAACCGCATGAAATCACCGGACAAGCTGTTTGCGTTTTCGTGACCTTGAAGGCTGGTGACTGGAACCACGAAGAGTTGGGGAAGGAGTTGCGACAGTGGGTGGCGCACGAGATCGGGCCTTTTGCCAAGCCGGAGGAGATTCGGTTCACCGACGCCCTCCCCAAGACGCGCAGCGGGAAGATCATGCGGCGGCTTCTGCGTGAGATTGTCACGACCAAGGGCGTAACGGGGGACATCACCACGCTGGAAGACTTGAGCGTTGTAGCGCGGCTTTCAGAAAGTCGAGAAGACGACTAGTTCTTTAAAGAAACTTTACGTTCTGGACGCAGGGAGCATCGTCTCTAGCCGGTAGTGGGTCAGGATATGAGGCTAGGTATGTGTCGATGCGGGTTGCTGCTGTTTTGGGCTGTGGTACTTTGCGGGCAAACAGTTGAACCAAGCAGGCCTCGATCAGTCCAGTCCGGGAATACGGCAGCGCCGGACCGGCGTATTGCTCCAACGCAGCGATTCGAATTAGGACGCGCTCCGCGGGTAAATCTTGGAACGATCGATCCCGCCTTGCGAACGCAGTCCTCGCCACGGCGGGGCGTGGTGCGGGTGGCTACCCACCGGTCGCTCACTGTGGGGAACATCGCGCAGGGGACTTGGCAGACCGCCACGGACGGCACTCCGGTTTGGAGGTTAGCGATTACGTCGCAAAATGCGCTGGGCCTGCGCGTGCATTTCACCAACTTTTCCGTAGGAAGCGGCAAGGTTTGGATTCACGATACCAACAGCCCCGCGCGTCAGGTGTTCGGGCCGTATTCGGGGACAGGCAGGAATGGAAGCGGGGAGTTCTGGAGCGAAACCGTATTTTCACCCACCGTAGAGATCGAATATGAACCCGCAGCGGGCGCGAGCACCTCTGGTCTGCCGCCATTCACGATTTCGGAACTGGTTCATATCTGGCAGTTCGGACCGTACCAGGCTCCGGCGCCGGAATCCAACGATTTGCCAGCGGACGATCTGTCCGCGTTCAGGGCGGTGCCTGCGGTTTCGCCCCAACTGGCTACATCGCCCGACTATAGCTGCTTTCTGGATGCGGCCTGTTATCAGAGCGCTTCGCAGGACCCTCCCAACACAAACACTGCCGTCGTGGACGGATCGCATAGCACGGCACTTATTCTGTTCAGCGATTATCAGTGCAGCGCGACGATTTTGAACGCACCGAATGGCCAGCCGATACTCTTGACCGCGGGACATTGCATCAACACTCAGAAAGACGCGCAGAGCATGCAGGCGTTCTTCGATCTGCGTTCAGCGCAGTGCGGGCTGAGTGCGGGAGCAATGCCGACCGGGCAAGTCCTGGCCGCTCTCCCGCAGGCGCTGGGCATCAATCTGCTGGCGTACGCCAACAGAGCATTCCTGGATGGAACCAGTCCGGGCCAGGTCCAGAACGATCTGGATTATTCCCTGATTCAGCTGAATGGCTTCCCAAGCGCGGCGGATCTGATCCTGGCCGGGTACACAGCGGACGATATTCCGGTTGGCGCGGATGCGACTTCGTTGGGACACCCGAACGGGCAATACATGGAGGTGGCGTTTGGAACACGGGTAACGCCGGACCAGGGTGATTACTTTGCGAATGCGTTCCAGATCGACCAGAGTTCCCAGGGGCGGGTGGACTCCGGCTCTTCCGGTTCGGGACTCTTCGATGATGCCGGACACCTGGTGGGACTGTTGAGCACGGCGGAGAGCTGCCCAAATCCGAATCCGGACGGGTCGTGCCCGACGGACTTCACCAGTTGCGATGTGGCTGCCCCATTCTATGCCTGGTACACAAAGTTCTCGGCGATTTATCCGTTCATTACGCAATATCTGGAGCAACCGCTGACGGGGGCCAATCTTCCGGTGAATCCCACGGTCTTTTCCGCAACTCCGAATCCCGTGAGCGTTACGGATGGATCGGGGCTGGGGACGGTGATGCTCACGATGAACGATCCAGCGGCGAGCGAAGTGCAGATTCGCGTGGGCTCTCCGAACGGACCCGAACTGTACAACGGTTCCGGGGTCGGCACCGCCATTACGGGGAAATGGGTGAGTGATGGAATGACCTTCTATTTACAGGACGTAAGCAATGGCAAGGCGCTTACATCGGCTAACACGATCGATACCGTCACGGTGAAGTTTTCCGCATTGTCGTTCACGGCGAACCCGAGTACCCTGCCCGCCAACACCTACGCACGAACAACGCTGGCCTGGGATACGCCCAACGATGCGGCGGTAGAGATACACGTGGGGTCGCCCAGCGGACCCCTGTTTGCGGCGGGATCGTCCTCCGGCACCGCAAAGACCGGAGTATGGGCC
Organism: Bryobacteraceae bacterium; assembly: GCA_035475295.1. GTDB lineage: Bacteria > Acidobacteriota > Terriglobia > Bryobacterales > Bryobacteraceae > Bog-105. The sequence continues at coordinate 8,302 of DATIMM010000057.1, read as the reverse complement.
GTGGCCGGGATGCAGTTCTACTTGATTGATGCCGCCAGCAGAGCCACGATTTCGAGCCTGACCATCGGGACCGCTCCGGCCTCCGTGGAAAGCGGGCAAGCTTCGATTACCGCAACCCCGAATCCGATCGTCGTTCCCAATGGCAACGGGGTCTACGGAAGGACGACGCTGGTGTGGAACATTGCTCTTCCGAACCAGACGCTGGAGGTGCATGTCGGATCCCCAACGGGTCCGTTGTTTTCCAGGAGCGGCAGTACGGGAACGGGGACCACAGGCCTGTGGGTAACGAACGGACTGGCCTTTTACCTGCAGAACGTGACCGGGGGCCAAAACGCAACGGTCGCGACGACGACGGTTCAGGTGACGCAACAGTAAGCGGGGCGAAGCCAAGTAGAAAGCGGGCAGCTTGGGCTCGCCCCAGGGATTCTTAGCTCTGCAGCTTTGCGTCCAGAGTGATGTCCGTTTTATAAAGCTTCGATACCGGACAATTTTCCTTGGCGCCTTGCGCCGCCTTTTGGAAAGCCTCTTCCGAAGCGCCCGGCACCTTCGCTGTCATTTGCAAATGGCTCTTCTTGATTGCAAAGCCGTCGCCGTCGCGATCCAGGGTTATGGTGCACGTAGTCTCGATGCTTTCGGCCTTCAGGCCCTGCTGGTCCAAGACGTGAGAGAGCGCCATGGAAAAGCAGCCGGCGTGGGCAGCGGCCAGTAACTCTTCCGGGTTGGTGCCCTGACCTTGCTCGAAGCGGGTCTTGAACGAGTATTGCGCGTTGGACAGCACGCCACTGGATGTGGACATGATGCCCGTGCCTGATTTCAGGTCACCTTTCCATTGGGCCTTTGCTGAGCGATCCATTTATATCGATCTCCTTTCGGTTTTCCGATGAATAGATGTCCAAGAGGCCGGAAACTGGGCAAGGAAATCGCGGAGGCGAGTTCCAAAACTAGGCGGAGCGGCAGATCCAAGCGGTCATGCGCCCTGGCTCTTCGGGCTGACGCCGGTAGGAGAAGAATAAATCGGTTTCGCAGGCTGTACAACGCCCGCAATCGTAGATGTGTTCCGGCGAAAGCCCTGCAGTCTGTAACTGGCGGCGATTGGCCTCAGGCAGGTCGAGCATATGCTTTCCCTTCACCGGCTTGCGTTCCGAGAAAATCGGCGCAAAGCGGTGGGCTACGTCTTCGCCTACTTCGTAACAGCAGGAGCGAATGCAGGGTCCGATAGCGGCATGGAGATTGGCAGGAGTGGTGCCGAAGGTGTGTTCCAGGCCGTGCACCGTGCGCTCCGCTATTCCGGCGGCGGTTCCCCGCCAGCCGGCATGAATGGCAGCGACAGCACGATGAACCGAATCGACCAGCAAAATAGGCACGCAGTCGGCGGTGCGAATGCCGATGCTGCGATGCATCTCGTCGGTGATAAGCGCGTCTCCTTCCTGGCTGCGATCCGTTAGCCCATGAGCGTTCAAAACAGAGGCGGAGTGGATTTGCCGTAAAGTGACGTCAGCGGTTGGATTGCCTAAGCGGGTTCCAAAGCCGTGGGTTTGCCACGGGAACATTTCTGTGAAGGCTTCGCAGCGGTAGACGCCATCCGCGGAGAGCCGGAAGCCGGAACTCACGCCAGAGTGACGAGCTCCTCGGCCGGTTGAGATACTTGAGCGATCATGACGCGCTTTTTGAAGTCTTCCAGCATATCCTCGTGCAAACGGACATGGGTGGGCTTGCGGACCAGGTTGGGCGTTTGTTCGATCTTCTCCTGAAGCTTCAGGAGAGCATAAAAAAGATTTTCGGGCCGGGGAGGACAGCCGGTGACATAAACGTCAACGGGCACAATTCGATCCACGCCCTGCAGAACCGAGTAGGTATTGAATGGGCCACCGACGCTGGAGCATGCCCCCATGGAGATGACCCACTTCGGGTCGGGCATCTGATCATAGATGCGCTTCAAAACCGGAGCCATTTTCAGCGTGACGGTGCCCGCGACGATCATGAGATCAGATTGACGCGGGCTAGGCCGAAACACCTCGGCTCCAAATCGGGCGATATCGAAGCGGGACGTCGCCGACGCCATCATCTCGATAGCGCAGCATGCCAAACCAAAGGTCAACGGCCACAAGGACGACTTGCGGGCCCAGTTGAAAACGTAATCGACCGAGGTGGTAAGGAAATTACGTTCCCATCGATTTTGGAGAAAAGACATCAGGGCTAAACTGCTCTTACAATTTCAGTTTAGCGCCCACGCCTGCCAAAGCTCCCTGCTTCTGAGCCAAATCGGCCCGGTACCAATCCAGCGTGAGCCGAAGGCCTTCTTCAAAGGTGAATTGCGGAGCGTGCCCGAGATCGCGCACCGCCGCTGTGGTGTCGGCCTGAGAATCCCGAACATCGCCAGAGCGCGGCGGCCCATACGACGGAGGCACGTTTACCCCTTCGATCTTCTGGAGAAGCTGCCAGGTCTGATTCAGCGTGTACCGGTTGCCGTTGCCGGCATTGAACACCCGGCCGGACACGCCTTTCGCCTCGGAGGCCTTCAGGAGGAGACTCACGACGTCTTCCACATAGGTGAAGTCACGCGACTGTTCACCATCACCGTAGATGGTGGGGCTGCGGCGCTCGATCAGGCAGGTCAGGAAGATGGACAGGACGCCGGAGTAGACGCTGCGGGGATCCTGGCGAGGACCGAATACGTTGAAGAATCGGAGCGAGACGGTCTCCAGTCCGAAGCAGTCGGAGAAGGCGCTGGCGTAGTACTCACCGAGAAGCTTCTGGACCGCATAAGGCGATTTGGGGCGGGGAGCCATGGTTTCGACCTTAGGCAGGACCTCGGTATCGCCGTATGCAGAGGAGGATGCGGCGTAGACGACGCGGCCCGCTTTTCCGTCCGCAGCCGCGCGAAACACGTTGAAGGTGCCGTCGATGTTGCATTCATGGCTGGGAACGGGCTCAAGAATGGACTTGGGGACCGAAGGCAACGCACCGAGGTGGAAAACACGCCGGGCCCCCGCGATGATGGGCGCGATCCGGTCGTAGTCCCGAAGATCCACTTCGTGAACTGTGATCTGGTCGGCAATCTCCTCGAGGTTATCGAGTGTGCCGGTGGACAGGTTATCAATTACATGGACCCGATGACCTTCCGACAGAAGGCGCCTGACGAGCGCCGAGCCGATAAATCCGGCGCCGCCAGTAACAACGTAACGATTCATAGATTGGGTGATGTTTATTTTTGATGACAAAAGGCGATCTCTTACCTGCGAGATCCCTTTCGGCAAATGCCTATCTTAAACTAATTTCCGGCGAATTGCTCCTAGGGAATTACGCCGTTCCCCTACCGGATTTTCGGAGGATGGCCGTAAGATACGCTGGAATCACCCCCTATGTGCCAGGACGAAGTGTTACTCGAGACCCACCTTCCATTTCCTTTGCAAGCAAGGGGCAAAGTACGCGACATCTATGACTTACAGGACAGCCTACTGTTCATCGCGTCGGATCGGATATCTGCCTTTGACTGCATTCTGGGCAGTGGAATCCCGTGTAAAGGGCGCGTGCTCACGCAAACTTCATTATTTTGGTTCGATTTTCTGCGGGACGTAATTGCATCCCATGTGCTGACGGCGGATGTGGAGCGGTATCCGAAGCCGTTGCGAGAGTATCGTGGCCTTTTGGAAGGCCGCTCCATGTTGGTGAGGAAAGCGCGGATGGTTCCGGTGGAGTGCGTTGCGAGAGGCTACTTGTCGGGCTCGGGATGGAAAGAATATAAGGCGCAGGGAACGGTTTGCGGCGTTCCGCTTCCTTCCGGCCTGCGGGAGAGCGACCGGCTTCCCGAACCGCTATTTACGCCGGCGACAAAGGCACAAACGGGGCACGATGAGAATGTTTCATTCGAGACTGTGGCCGATTTAGTGGGCGTGGAGCTTGCAGGCAGGCTGCGGGAGCTGACGCTCGAAATCTATCGACGGGCATCGGAGTACGCGCTTGGACGGGGGCTTATACTTGCCGACACAAAATTCGAATTCGGGTTTATCGATGGCCAACTTGTGTTGGCGGACGAGGTATTGACTCCCGATTCATCCCGGTACTGGCCCGCGGAGAGTTACCGGCCAGGCGGGCCGCAACTGTCGTTTGACAAGCAGTATGTTCGCGATTACCTGGAAACGCTTACGTGGGACAAGCAGCCTCCCGCTCCGGCTTTGCCGGCTGATGTGGTAAGTCGAACCAGTGAAAAATACCAGGAAGCGTATTACAAGTTGACCGGTCGCAGGCTATGAACGGGAATTGGTTTGATGTTGTACTGCTGTTGATCCTGTTTACATCAACCGTATCGGGATTGCGGGCCGGGTTAGCGCGCGTGATTATCGGCTTAGGGTCCACCGTGGCGGGATTAGTCGCTGGATTCTGGTGTTACCGCATGGTCGCCGTTGAGATCCTGCCGGTAGTCCAGACCGAGACCGCAGCTAATATTCTTGGATTTTTGATTATCTTCTTCGGTGTGCTGATCGTTGGCGCAGTCCTAGGTGCGCTCTTATCCCGCCTGTTTCAGTGGATTGGGCTGTCCTGGTTCAACCACCTTCTGGGAGGTGCCGCGGGCTTGCTTCGGGGCGCACTGGTGATTGCGGCTCTGGTGGATATTGTGGTGGCCTTTTCGCCTTCCCCGACCCCGCGATTCATCAGCAGCTCACAAGTAGTACCGTATGCGGACGAGTTATCCGAATGGCTAGTCCAACTAGCCCCGCGAGAATTGAAAGACATGTTTATTGAACAAATGGAAAACCTTAAACGGATTCGAAGACAACCGAAACAAAGTAATTCAGAGGAAGCATTTCGAAAGTAGTTTTCAATCGGGTTACTTCCAGTGCTAATTGTTTTTGATCTAGACGGAACGCTTATCGATTCGAGCAAAGACCTTGCCATTGCCATGAATGCCACTCGTGAGCATCTCGGCATGCCTCCTATCGACCCGAACCTAATTTATTCGTTTGTGGGAAATGGAGTGAGGGTTTTGGTGCAGCGTGCACTGGGCGAAAATGCAAGTAAAGACCTGGTGGACCAGGGGTATCAATTCTTTCTTACCTTTTACGGGGCGCATGCGGTTGATAACACGTCTCTTTATCCGGGCATCGAGGAGATTCTGGAACGGCTGTCCGCGCAACACAAACTCGCCATTCTGACTAACAAGCCAGTAGAGATAAGTTACAAAATCGTTAAGAATCTACAACTGGAGAAGTATTTTCTTAGGGTTTATGGAGGAGACAGTTTTTCGGAGAAGAAGCCGGCTCCAGTAGGTATTCATGTACTGATGCAGGAATTGAAAGCCCCGTCGTCCGAGGTGTTGATGGTGGGGGACAGCAGCGTGGACGTGGAAACCGCCCGCAATGCCAACGTAAAAAGCTGCGGAGTATCCTGGGGGTTTCAACCGGAGTCGCTGAAAAAGAGCGGGCCCGACCTGCTTATTAATGATCCAGCGGACATTCTGGAGCACGTGGATTAGCGGGCAATTCCATTAAAAAGTACTTATTTTCGAGCTAGGACCAGAACTAGTACTGGTCAGAATTTACCTAGAGAAAGAAGTTTTTCCAAGGTGTTAGGCTGGTAGTGTATTTCAGATCGATAACGATAAAGTGTAGCTAGGATAACTTCCAGCTCGCAGGACCGAAAGAAAAGGTGAAAAGGCCAGCCGAGAAGCTCGCCTGGCTTTTATAGACGCATATTTTTCTGTTCAAAGAAGCACGCGGTCTATTACTACATGGAGTAGATTGTACCGTTACTTTACCCCGCTATTCCCAGAGACTTTGGGAGGCTGACAGTACCTTACATCCCTTATCATTGTTGACCTAGGGGGGGGATACGTCGTAAAGTCGGGAGTGTAGGCACGCAATAGCGGCCTATTTTCTTTGGAGGAGGAAATTAAGTGCGTAAGTTCTCTTTGCTGGGCCTAGTTGCAGTTGGCTCAGTTCTCTTTACATCTTTAGCGTCGGCGACACCGGTCACCGGAACAGCCAACATTGCTGGTACGGTGAACGTTAATACTGGCGGCGTCTTCTTTACAAATACGATGATCCCCGGTCCCAACGAAGGAAGTTTTGCGGGCGCAACCTCGGCAACACTCAAGAACCTGGTCGGCGCACCGACAACCGGAGCGGTCAGTATTCCCGCCTTCGCAACTTTCACCGTCCCCACGGGCAACGTCACCTTTGACCTGCAGAATATCTTTGCGGGCGCGGGGACTGTTGGGGGTTGCGGCAGCAACACAGTCGGCAATGTTTGCACACCGGCAAATTCGCCGTTCACCCTAATTCAAGCTGCCCCGGGCCAAGTAACGATCACGCTGGCGCTGTCTGGAATTGCCTACACGGGCACGGCGGCTAGCGGTTCGTCCCCTGCTCCGTTCTCGTTCTCGACCCAGAACACTCTGCCTGGCACCATCACCGGGATCCTGGCTGCCGTGAATACCGACGGTGGCTTCACCAACTCGTACTCTGCAACGTTGACGGCAGAATCTCCCTCCGCTGTACCTGAGCCGGCCTCCTGCCTGCTGATGGGAGCTGGTCTTTTGGCTGCTGGTCTTGTGTCTCGTCGCAAGGTTCGCAGCTAAGTTTCTCCTGTAGGAATCTTTTAATAGCTTTACCTGGCTGGCGGCACGAGAGTGCAGCCAGCTTTTTCATTTTAGGGCTGTCTTGAACAGCCTTGGAGAAGCAGGCTCTGATAACGGCCGGGCGCGAGGATACCGTTCGGATCCAGCGCCTGTTTAAGCCTGGTGAGTAAGTTAGAATACTCGTCGAGCCCGCCAGAGTAGTTTTGCGATTGAATTCCCGACCGGTAGGGATAATATCCTTCGCGCTGACATGATTCCAGCAACCGGTTATAACACTCCATGGCTCTTTGATCATCACCCGGAACATCGCGGTCGTAAGTAATTGCCAGAACGCTATAGACGATTCGCGGCGTGAGCATCGTGAGCGAAATCATGGGCTCAAACCCCGATTTCAGCATCGTCTCAACAGTGAGTTTGGCCAGACGTTCCACTTTCTGCCCTTCGGCCGGCGAGGTAGGCGCATACCACAGGAGGCCGCAGCGGTCCCGGTCGGGATCCGGGTCTGGAGGCGGGGGATTGCGCTTACGCCAGTAGGCGGAGCTCAGGGCAAAGTCGGGCGCCATAGGCTCTCCGCGCATTAAACCCATCACCGGCTCAACCAGCTTCGCTGTACGGCGAATATCAAGGCCCGTAAACAGCTTGAACGGCGCGGCGTAGCGCACGGCAAGGCGGAGCTTGTCCTCACTCAAGAACTGCAGCTTTCCGGGCTGACTCGAGAGTTCGTGGCGCAGCAGGCGCTTTGCATCCGCCACTTGCATCTTCGTTCCGTACAATCCGCCGGACACGTTCCAATAGCCGAAAGTGAGCTCCTTGCGAAACTTCGCCATCAAGTCCGGCGTAAGGGGCGTTTGGCCGTCCGTCTCCGCCCATGGATACTGGCGCAGGCCGCCCAGGACCTTATAGTCGTTCACGATGTGCATGGAGCTGCGGAGAACGTCCTTCAGCCGCAAGCGGCGGAGGGAATCGATCAGGGCCGGGAGTCCATCAGGGCTGGTAGACCGGAAGAAAAAAGCTTCGAATACATCCGGCTTCGGCATGAGCCAGATTGTCATGCGCGTTACAATTCCGAGACTGGACTGCGAGAAGACGCCATCCAGGCTGGGGCCGGCGCCCCACCGGCTTACTGCTCCGGTTAGAGAGCCGGGAAAGCGGGCAGCACCTGTTTGAATGACGCTTCCATCCGGCAACACCACTTCCAGGCCACAGACGTGTGAATAATGATCGCCGTACGGAGTATGCCCAAAGCCCCGCTCCATGGCATTCCCGATCAGGCTGCAATCCGGGCTTGAGCCTGTGGCGTCCATCCACAAGCTGGATTGCCGCTCCTGAAGGAAACGATGGAGCTGGCGCTGCGTGACGCCCGGCTCCACAGTTACGTAGGCGAGATCCTCGTCAAAGTCGAGAATTTGATTCAGCCGCCCCAGATCGAGCAGCGCACAGTTGTCCGCAGGTGGAACGCGTGAGCCGTATCCCCAATTCTTTCCACTACTGACGGGGTAAAGAGGAACCTTGAACCGGTTCGCTATCCGAAGGCATTCCTGAACCTGTTCCCGATTGGAAGGGCGGAGGATGGTTGGTATTCGTTGGGTGGTTGCAAACGTAGCGGTTTCGGCGGCCCGCAAACTAGCGGCGTCAGAAACGACAAAATCCGCGCCCAGGAGGCCGATCCAGCATTCCAGGGCGGATGCGAAACTATCCGGAAACACCTGAAGAGTGTACTACGAT
>DATIMM010000056.1:0-23466 GCA_035475295.1 Bryobacteraceae bacterium | reverse complement strand
TCCACAATCTCGTACCACCAATCCGGCTGGCCCTTCGCATATTCGAAACCGATATAGTTCTGCCCCATCGCCGCCCCCAAATGCACCTGCGCGGCAACCCCAAACAGTCCGTCAAAAATCCCGTGCGGCGCTACCTGAATGCCGTGAAGATCGGCGTATTCGCCAATCCACTTCAACTCGGCGATCCCGCCCACATCCTCCGGGTCTGGCCCGAGCACGTCAACGGCCTGCGTCTCAATCAGGTCCTTGCAGTTCTCGCGCAGGTAAAGCTCTTCTCCCGTGTGAATCGGAGTCGTCGTGCTGTCTGTCACCTCCTTGAACACCTGCGCATTCGGATAAGGCGTGTAATCGCCCGTGATCAGGTCCTCCAGCCACATGAGGTGATAAGGCTCAACCGCGCGCGCAAAGCGGATCGCATCCTTCGGGACCCACCCCGGACCGCAATCGCATGCCAGGTCGACCTCGTTGCCCAGAACCTTTTTGATGGCCTCAACACAGGAGAGCACATAATCAAACCCCCGTGTTGACATCACGCCGCGATCCATGTAAGGAAAGACCCGTCCCGTCCAGTGCTGGCCGTACCACTCGTTCGGCATGGCGTTCATCATCGGTCCACTGTGGAAGCCCACGGGCATCTTCACCAACTTGAAGCCCTCTTTCGCCTCCTTCGTCTTGGCGGCCATCTCCGCACATTCCTGGGGCGAACGCGGAGAAAACACGGGCGAGTTGTTTTCCGAGTTCCCGTACGCACATACTCGGTCGTGAATCTTCCCGCCGAGCAACTCGTATACCGGCAAACCCGCTGCCTGTCCCGCAACGTCCCACAACGCGATCTCAATCGAGCTGACGGCCGAACCCCACGGCTTCATCGCACCCATGCGGCGGATTTTCAGCATGATCTGTCCGACGTCCCTCGCGTCCGCCCCCACAAGGAAAGGCTTATAGTAGGGAACGATCAGCTTTACATTTGTCTTTCCAGACTCGGCCTGAGCATATCCGGAAATACCTTGATCGGTGACGATGCGTATTACAGGGTTACGTCCGATAATGGCGCATTTCACGTCCGTGATCTTGACCGGTACACTGCCCGGCCGCCTTGCAGAGCCGGCAGTGCTTCCTCCCTGCTGAGCCGCAAGCGTCGTTGCGGCTGCTGCTCCTAAAAACGATCCGACAAAACCTCTTCGCGTGACTTGACTCACGAGTTCCTCCCTGGAACACACTATCAATCGAGGTGCCCCATTATTCGCCTACGTGGTGTGGCAAGTCATAGCTTATATGCTTCGTCCCCAACACACCGCGCCGAGACTATCTCGAGACAACTGCATGGATTGTCGTTATCTGGAAGTTGACGGCTCAGAAAAAGAGTAGTCGCGATGTGTGGATCCACCCTGGGGCGTTTTGCGCGGGTACTCCTCGGACCGTGAGTCCCACTTTCGGATTGCGCTTGACCCGAACGAATACGGCAGCGAAGCGCAACGTATCGGCAACCGAGAATGAAAGGGGCAAAGGATCTCTCATCAGACTCCAACTGCTGATGAACGGTTGCCAAGGATGGGTGATATCGGTTCCTCGATATAATTGAGCCCCTGATGCCAACCGCCAATCGTGCACTTAGGATTGGGAAAGGTGAAAACGATGAGAGCAATGATGATGACGGGGATAAGAGAACCGCTCGCGAAACAGGACGTGCCGGACCCCCAGCCGGGTCCAGGCCAAGTTCGAATTCGCCTTCATGCGACGGGGGTTTGTGGCACTGATGTACACGTGTGGCACGGCGAACTGCCGGTTCCGCTGCCGCTGGTTCTTGGTCACGAGCCTGCGGGAGTGGTCGATGCGGCCGGTCCGGGCGTCTGCGCGCCGAAAGTCGGTGACCGAGTGGGAATCTCCTGGTTCCAGGCTGGCTGCGGTCGCTGCCGATATTGCCAGATCAAGCAACCGAAGTTCTGCGCTGAACCGAAGACCTGGATTACAAATGGCGGCGGCTACGCGGATTACATGATTGCGGAAGCCGAGGGGTGCACATTGTTACCGGATGGCCTCGGGTGGGAACAGGCAGCCCCGCTTTTCTGCGGAGGCTTCTCCGCTATGAGCGCATATCGCGCGGCGAAACCTCAACCGGGTGATCGTATCGCGGTAATTGGGGTCGGTGGTTTGGGTCATCTCGCCCTTCAAGTGGCCAAGACGATGGGGCATGAGGTCGTGGCGATCACGAACTCGCCGGATAAGCAGCAAGATGCTAAGGCGATGGGAGCCGACGAAGTCCTAGTGATAAAGGATCACGTAGGGCAAGAACTAACGAGGATGGGAGGGGTTGATGCGGTGCTCTCCTTCTCTCCTTCCATGAAGCAGAACAGTCAAGCCGTAGAAGGTCTGCGCCCTGGCGGCCGCCTCGTCACGACAGCTGTAAGTGCAGAGCCTATTCAAGGCGATCCAGTTCAGATGTTGTTCAAACAGACTTCCATAATAGGGTCGGCGCATAACCATCCCGCCGATCTCGTTGACATTCTCGGACTGGTAGCAGCGGGCAAGGTCAAGCCTCAGCTCGAAGTCTATCCGCTCGACGAGATCAACCGTGTTCTCGATCGCTTGGCCGAACGCAAAGTACGTCATCGAGCGGTAGTCACGCATACGTGAAATCGGCTGAGTTGAAGCGTTGCTGCCGGACCTTGCCTTTGATAGCGCTTCCACCTAAAATCGCTGCCCGAATTGGTCTAAAGTGAGTCCGTCGTCTCCGAGTATAGGTCGACACTCCGATTGGATTTCCCTTCAATTTAGATAATCGCGAGTGCTCGCCAAGGCTTTACCGATGTCTACGCAGGTTTCCGAATAGTTCCCCGACAACGCGCCACACGAAAACAAAGCGGCGGATTCTGGCAGGTAAGTCGGGCTATCGGCACTTGATCAACAGCCTCTGTCGAACCTTCACAACATCAACACGCCTTTAGGACCCCACCGCAGTCCACCCTGTAAACGGCAGAGCGAAGCACGACGACTGGCTACACTTTGATAAGAGATGGAGTTGTACGAGGGTGGGTTTGACGCGCGCTTCTGGCTGCTTGTAAGCGCGACATTTTTAGGGTTCCTGGGCATGGGAACCGTGCTGCCCGCCTTGGCGCCGCACATCAGGCACGATCTCGGCGGTTCCGATCAGGTAGTCGGCTGGGTAATCGGCACGTTTTCCTTTGTTGCGTTGGCAAGCCGCTTCTTTTCCGGTCCGTTAGCCGACAGCCGTGGAAGAAAAATCACCTTCCTGACAGGACTGCTGAGCTGTGCATTCGCGGGCCCTGTCTATCTGCTGCCCATCGGCCTGGCGGGGGCTTACGGCGGGCGCATACTGCAGGGTTTCGGCGAAGCGTGTTTATACACCGGAGCGGCAGCCTGGGCTGTGGAAGTGGCCGGCGTCCGCCGAAGCGGTCAGGCGCTCGGCTACATCAGCAGCGGCATTTGGGGTGGAGTCTCGGCCGGCCCCGTCATTGGGCACTGGGTCGGCTCCTTCGCTCATGCTGCTCTCTTTCAGTTCGGCGCCGCAGTCGGAGCATTCTCTCTGGCCCTGCTTGTACGCGAAGACTTCCAGCCTCGTCGGCATCGCGACCGCAAAAGCGTGCCATTCTCGTCGCTGTTGGTCCCCGGCCTCGCGATTGGGTTTGTCAACGTGCATTATCCCGTCATCGCCGGCTTTCTCATTCTCCATCTGGCCCAGCATGGCGGATCGGGTCCGGCCGCCTTTTCAACCTATGCGCTTGTAATCTTACTCTCGAGGTTTTTCCTTGGTGGATTGCCGGACCGTATTCATCCGGGAATTACTTTCTACGGCGGGTTAGCGGCCATGGCTGCGGGATTGATGATCCTGGCCATCGGCCCACAGCCCGCCTTCGCGATTGGGGCTGCGGGATTGTTGGGCTTGGGCTTCTCGTTTCCCTGGTCGTCTGTGGCTTCTACTACACTGCGGCGAACGCCGGCGCAGAGCCATGGTTCTGTCGTCGGCATTCTGAGCGCTTTTTACGACCTGTTTGTCGGCACCAGCTCCCTGGTAGCGGGGCGCATCGCGGACCGCCATGGATATCCAGCCGCTTTCGTCATGGCCGCCGTCGCCCTCGTAGGTGCGGCCATAGCCGGACGCTTCGTCTTTACCGGCCCCATTTCAGGAGCGCCGCTCTCAACAGAAGAGGATCTCGAAGCCGCTGCCGAAGCTGCCTGATGGAACTTTCCGCTTAGGGCTGAAAATTCTCATGCCCAAGCAGCACCCGTCTGTTATGCTCGCGAATCACCGTGCCGAACGGTTGGCCCAACAAACTCACCGTAGGCGACACTCGTCCGGTGAGCGATACGTCAGTTCCCTTCCTCGGTGCTCCGGCAGCGGATAGGACTACAATCTTGCCCGTATTGTCTTCAATCTGATAACCGCCCGCTACGATCGCATTCACCGATTCCGTGACGTGCCCGTTCAAACGAACCACTCTGTTTTGGTACCGCTGCGGGTCGTTCAGAATGCGGGCGATGCTGACGCGGCTCACACAGGCCGAAAGCAGGCCGCAGCCGGCCAGGACAATTACTAGGCCCAAACGCTTCATCCAATTTCACCTGTCATTCCGACGTCGCGCCGCCAGCCTAGTTGCAACTGAATAGAAAACGATCCTTAATATCGAAACGGTTCAGCCTCGCCCGTCGCGATGGCTGCCCACCAACTCCTCAGACAGGATCTCCTCGAGTGGCGGGTAGTCTGTATAGCCCTTCTCCGCTCCGCCGTAAAACGTGGAGCGGTCATACGCATTCAGCGGGCCCTTCACTTGGAATCGCTTGGGAAGATCGGGATTCGCGATAAACAGGCGTCCAAATGCAATGGCGTCGGCAAGATGATTCGCAATCGCCTGATCCGCGGTCTCGGCACTATATCCGCCCGCTGAAATCAGCACGCCCTGAAACGCTTGTCGAAACCTCTCCGCCGTCCGGGGTGCATTCCCATTGATCGGTGCATCCGCGCCGGCATTGCCCACCCGAGGCTCCACAATATGAACGTAGGCGATACCGCGACCGGAAAGCTGCTCCAGCACGTATGTGAACAGTGCGATCGGATCGGAGTCGCCCATGTCCAGGAACGTTCCATACGGCGATAAACGAACGCCTACGCGATCCTTTCCCCAGACCTCTACACAGGCATCCACAACCTCTAATAAGAGCCGAGCCCGATTCTCAATGGAGCCGCCATATCTATCCGTACGCCGGTTCGACTTATCTTCCAGGAACTGGTCGAGCAGATATCCGTTCGCGCTGTGAATCTCCACACCGTCAAATCCAGCCAGCTTGGCATTTTCTGCGCCTTGGCGATACTGGGCCACGATTGCTGGGATCTCTTCGATGCCGAGTGCGCGCGGCGTTTCAAACGGGACCTGCTTAAAGTCCGCTGTCATCGCCTTCGATCCGTCTTGGGGCGGTATGGCCGAAGGAGCAACAGGAAGCCCCGCCTCCGGATGAAGAGAACTATGCGACATTCGACCCACGTGCCAAAGCTGGAGAAAAATGTATCCGCCCTGTTCGTGAACGGCGTTGGTGGTCAGTTTCCATCCTTCCACCTGCTCCGGCGAGTGGATTCCGGGCGCGCCAGGATAGCCTTTCCCGAGAAGCGAGATCTGCGTCGCTTCACTGATCAGCAGGCCGCCTTTAGATGCACGCTGCGCATAGTACGTCGCATTCAACTCGTTAGGGATATCTCCTGGTTGACTCGAACGCATGCGCGTTAAAGGAGCCAGCACTACCCGGTGCGAAAGTTGAAGGTCACCAACACGAAGCGGTGATAATAAATGAGAAAAATCGCTCACAGTCTCGTAGATGCGCTCCGGCGCAAGTCCGTCGCGGAAACGGCGCAGAATACGATTAGGCAGACAGCTATACGACGTGCAATATCATGTATCGGAATGCATGAAGCTGTCGCCCTTGTCGGTTCAGCAGATACCATGAGAATCCTACACAACCAGCAAGTGAATATTAGAGCTGCCTTTGCACGGCTGTGCTCGGGTTGGCGGCTGACCATGACGGCGTGTATTTCCATCGCTCTCGGCTTCTCTTCCATCGGCGCGCCGCGTCTCGCTTTCGGTTCCCCAGCTGATTCCCATGTAACCTCTGGTTGGCGCGATGGCAAATTCAATATCGATGTGGCCGGCGTTATTGGCCGTTCCGATATCTATCTCGGCCAGCCCAATGTTCATGCGAATCAGGCGATGCCGCTGGGCAACGGCCGCCTCGGCGTGGCGGTCTGGGCGGAGAATGGCTTTACTGCTCAACTTAACCGGGTAGACACTCTTCCCTATCGCTACTCGCCCGGCCAGGTCACGATCCCGGGTCTCTCGACTCTCACTTCCGCCAAGGATTATTCAGCACGCCTCAATCTGTACAACGGAGCCTTCGAGGAACGCGGAGGCGGCATGACCGCTACCGTCTACGTTCAACCCACTACGGACACGTTGGTCGTTGACGTCGCGGGTGCAAATCCTCAAACACCACAGACAGCTCAACTGAAACTCTGGGCTCCTCGCACTCCTCAAGCAAAGGCGGAAGGCAACACCGGCATGCTTTGGCAAAGCTGGACCGACAACCACGATCCCGGTGCATCCGGGCGTACCTTCGGATCGCTTTCAGCAATCTCGGCGCAGGGTAGAAACGTCTCTGTGTCGGTAACCGATCCGCTGACCATCACCGTCACGATCACTCCCGATTCCAACGGGCACTTTCGCATCATGGCCGCCGCGCCGCACTACGACGGCAAAGAAGATGCGCGTGCCCTTGCGAGCCGTATGTTCCACAACATCTCGCAGGCATCGCACCAGGCTTGGTGGAACGCATTCTGGCATCGTGCAGGCGTCATCAAAATCAGCTCGCCGGATCGCGCCGGCGAATACATGGAAAATCTCCGGAACCTGTATTTATTCTTCGCGGCAGCCAGTAGCGCCGGCGAGTATCCGGGCTCTCAGGCCGGTTTGGCGGATATGTTCTCTTCCGTGCGCGACGTCCATCACTGGGACCCGGCAGCTTTCTGGCATTGGAACTTACGCATGCAGGTCGCGGCAAATCTCGGTGCCGGCGTGCCGGAACTCAACGCGCCCTACTTCCGCCTCTACCGCGAAAACCTGAAGAGCATCGAGAACTGGACATTGCAGCACATGGCGGGACGGCCCGGCGTCTGCGTGCCGGAGACCATGCGCTTCAACGGCCCGGGAATCGAGTACGAAGCCGGATGGGGCGGCTCGCCCGTTACGGGGCTCAACTGCGACGCCGGTTCGAAGCCCTACTACAATGCGCGTACGCTCTCCACTGGCGCGGAGGTCTCGCTGTGGATATGGCAGCAGTATCTGGCGACGAACGACTTGCAGTTTCTTGCCGAAAACTATCCCGTCATGGCCGCCTCCGCGCGATTTCTCCTTGCCTATCAGAAACAGGGCACCGACGGCTTGGAGCACACCAGTCCTTCGAACGCCCATGAAACCCAGTGGGACACACTGGACCCAACCACCGATCTCGCTGCCAGAATGGCTCTTTATCCAGCGACCATCGAGGCGGCGAAAAAGTTAGGCAGAGACGCCCCGCTCGTCGCAAAGCTACAAGCAGCTCTGCCGCGAATTCCGCCGCTGCCGCGCACCCAGCACAGAGGTACACTCTCGCTTTT
The DNA here is from genome assembly GCA_035475295.1 of Bryobacteraceae bacterium. GTDB lineage: Bacteria > Acidobacteriota > Terriglobia > Bryobacterales > Bryobacteraceae > Bog-105. The sequence goes on along the minus strand of DATIMM010000056.1, from coordinate 15,809 downwards.
GCCGCCCTCGGCAGATGACGGAGAAGACGTCATCGCACCGTCCTATGTACCGGGTGCAACCAATCACAACTTCGAAAACATCGGCTTGGAGCCGGTCTGGCCCTACAACGTAGTCGCTGATACTTCGCCGCTCTTCCCGCTTGCCAAACGCACGTACGCCTATCGCCCGTATCCCACCAATCAGGACTGGAGCTTCGATCCGATCCAGGCTGCTCGACTGGGCCTCGGTAGCGAGGTCAGCGCGACGCTCATCAAGTTGACCGAGCGGTATCAAACCTTTGTGAACGGCTTTGCGAACTGGGGCGGCAAAGAGGGCGAGTTCTACATCGAACAAACCGGCGTTGTGGCCACGGCTCTCCAGGAGGCGCTCGTGCAGGACTACGACGGGTTAATTCGGATTGCCCCCGCCATTCCGCCCGGTTGGGATTTCGATGGCGTCTGCTCCGTTCGTGCAAACGGAAAAGTCTACGTGCAGGTGAGAGGCGGAGTACCTGTCACAGTCGCTATCCAGGCGGGATCGGCTCAGCAGTTGAGCATTCGCAATCCGTGGCTTGGCCGGCAGGTCGATGTCATCAGCCAGATGTCTGGCCAGAAGATCAAAGGGCGGGTCATAGGGCCTGTCATTACATTTCCAGCTTCGGCGGGCACTGTCTACCTCATTACGCGTTCGAGTAGTTCGGCCACGCATCCAGCCTTCGCTCCCGTCAGCGGCGTTCCCGCAAGCTCCATCAAGAGACTCGGGCCCGTTCAAATCGGCCTTGCTCGTCCGCGCTAAAAATCGATCGTGCCGGATACGTTTCCCACCCCATACTGGTAGAGCGATGAAAAAGCTAATTAACAGCCCGGCCACCGTTGTCGACGAGATGATCGACGGCATGATAGCCGCTTATCCCGGCATCGCGCGTCTCGCCGGTGTCAACGTCCTTCTTCGCTCGGATGCGGAACACGTGCGGGATCGTCAGGTCGCCGTGATCTCCGGAGGTGGCAGTGGACATGAGCCCGCGCACGCCGGGTATATCGGTGCTGGAATGTTGAGCGCGGCGGTTGCTGGTGAAGTCTTCACGTCCCCCAGCTCCGATTCCATTTTTGCCGCTATCAAAGCCGTTGCCGGCGGGCCCGGAGCGCTTCTCATCGTCAAAAACTATACCGGCGACCGCCTGAACTTCGGAGTCGCGGCCGAGATGGCTAGGGCAGAAGGCATTCCCGTTGAAATCGTCATCGTTGCCGACGACATCGCTCTAGCGGCAACACAAGACAGCGCCGGGCGCCGGGGCATCGCGGGAACTGTCTTCGTCCACAAAGTAGCCGGTGCCGCTGCCGCGGAAGGAAAGCCTTTGCCGGAAGTAGCGCGACGGGCGCAAGAGGCCGCGGCGGCTATCGCCACCATGGGCGTCTCGCTTTCCGCCGGAACCGTTCCCGGCGTTGGCAAGCCAAGCTTCACGCTGTCCGATACAGACGTAGAACTGGGCCTCGGCATTCACGGCGAACCGGGCGTCCAACGCGCTCCCCTGCAATCCGCCGATGCACTGACCGACCGGCTCCTTGACGACATCCTGGCCGCGCATTCGGCCCGTGCGGGCGAACACATCGCCCTCATGATCAACAATCTCGGCGCAACCACCAACATGGAATTGGCCATCATTGCTCGCCGCGCGCTCGACTTTCTGCGGTCTCGCCGACTGGTTGTCCAACGCGTCTTCTTAGGGACCTTCATGTCGTCATTGGAAATGGCTGGTGTCTCGCTGTCCGTACTCCATCTCGACCAGGAGCGCTTGCGCCTGCTCGACGCGCCTACAACAGCTCCCGCGTGGCCGAACACGGCTCGCGAGGTCCCCTCTCCGCCCCAGGACAGAACCATTCCCGCACCCTCGCCGATTTCCCGGCCTTCAGCACAAACCGTGGCTTCGCCCGCAGCAACAAAAATGCAGATCGCGATAGAAGCCGCCTGCCGCGCGCTTCTGGAAGCGCAAGATGCGCTTACGGAAATGGACGCAGCCGTCGGAGACGGAGACCTCGGGATCACTCTGGCGCGTGGAGCAGCCGCTCTGCGGGAAGCTTTGCCCGCGTATCCTCTCAATGATCCCGCCGAGACGCTAAAGGCTATCGGACAAACGCTTCAGCGGGTCCTCGGAGGCTCCTCCGGCCCCTTGTACGGCGTCCTCTTTCTCCGCGCCGCAAGCGTACTCAACACGGAGGGTGCTGCCACTCCCGCCCTCTGGGCTCAGTCCATCGACGAAGCCTGTCGCGCGGTCTCGGAGTTGGGCGGCGCAACCGCGGGCGATAGAACCATGCTCGATGCCTTGTTCCCCTTCGCCGATACCTTCCGGGCGGAACTAGAAAAAGGCGCACCGCTGAGTGATGCGCTTCGGACCAGCGTGTCGGCCGCCGAAAAAGGAGCCGAAGCCACCGCGCAGATGAAACCACGCCGTGGTCGCTCCAGCTATCTCGGAGATCGCACGTTAGGACACCCCGATCCTGGCGCCGTTGCTGTTGCGTTATGGCTTCGCGCCGTCGCTTCCGCACTCACCTAGGAAGCACAGCGCTACCTTCCGGCGTCTTTTGAGGCCGCCTTTGCGCGACAACGTACCATCACTCGATTGCCGCCTTCCGCCTCAATCTCAACCGTATCTTCCTGGCCTCCTGAGCTATCGGTAATCCGTGCCCGAGTCGGTTTAGAAACAATGTGGGTCAAATGATCATCCGGCCGGTCGCCGACCATGACTACGACCTGATTCTCACCATCGCGGTCGTCCACGCTAATGCCCACCAGCGGCAGATCCCGGATTTCCGCACGCCCCTGAGTCCCACCCGAATCTTCTAAATTTGTGAGCCACCCCTGGTGTGTACGGCTGAATTGGTCGAGAGCCGACCGTAACTCGTTGCGCTGAATTTCTTGCATGCCCATCTCTATTCGTCTGCCTTCCTTCGTTAAGCTCAATCCTTTGACGCTCTTCGTGTAAGCATCGTCACCTGACGAATCCACGAGTAATCCGGGCATCCGTGTCCGATGCCCTACCCTTTGATCACTCCCATCGGACGGAGGCGCGCGACCTTCTTGGCGAGCCCCGCATTGTGGACCACCTCAATGACCTCATCTACATCCTTATACGCTTCCGGCAGTTCCTCCAAAATGCCGTCGCGTGATTCGCTGCGCACCAGTATTCCGTTCTCTTCCAGTTTCCGCCGCTCGTCCTGAACGTTTTTTCCCTTTCGTACCGCCGTGCGGCTCAGCATTCGCCCCGCCCCGTGGCACACGCTCCCAAAACTTTCGTCCATCGCACGCTGCTGGCCCACCAGCACCCACGATGCCGTACCCATGCTGCCGGGAACAAACACTGGCTGCCCGATACCGGCGTACACCGCTGGTACATCTGAATGACCGGCCGGGAACGCCCGCGTAGCGCCTTTCCTATGAACCAGCACCTCGCGTTTGCGCCCGTCCACTTTGTATGTTTCGTGCTTGGCAATGTTGTGGCAGACGTCGTAAATCAATTGCAGTCGCACGTCCTCGCCGAACACGCGGCGGAATGCGCCCCGCAGAAAGTGCAGGATACCTTGGCGGTTGGCCCAGGCGAAGTTGGCCGCCGCGCTCATCGCTCCGAGATAAGACTGGCCTTCCGCGGACTGGATCGGTGCGCAGGCAAGCTGGCGGTCCGGCAGATTGATCCCGTACTTCGGCATCACCTGGTTCATCAACCCAACGTAATCCGTGCAAACCTGATGCCCCAATCCCCGCGATCCGGAGTGGATCAAAATGACGACCTGATCTTTCTCGATACCCATTGCCTCAGCGGCCGGCCTGTCATGCACGCGTTCGACGTATTGCACCTCGAGAAAGTGATTTCCGCTTCCGAGCGTTGCCAGTTGCGGAGTTCCGCGTTCCTTTGCCCTATCTGACACTTTGCGGGAAAGAGCACCCTGCATTGCCCCCGTTGCCTCAGCACACTCAGTGTCCCCTGGCTCACCGTAGCCGTTCTCCACCATCCAGTGAGCTCCGCGGCTCAGTACCTCATCGATATCGCCCCGCTTCAGCTTTACCCGGCCTTCCGTTCCGGTACCACAGGGCACATCCCGGAATACCTGGTCGATCATCTGCTTCAAACGCGGCTTAACATCCGACCGCGTCAGCATGCTGCGGACCAGACGCACGCCGCAATTAATGTCGAAACCCACGCCCCCTGGCGAGACCACGCCTTCCTCTATATCGGTCGCGGCAACGCCGCCTATGGGAAAGCCGTAACCCTGATGAATGTCGGGCATGGCGAGGCTGGGGCCCACGATTCCGGGCAGCGTGGCAACATTCATCGCCTGAATCAGCGATTGATCCTTCTGGATCTGGCCAATGAGAGCACTGCTCGAATAAACGAGTACATCCGTGCGCATGCCCGCACTCTCGTTGCGGGGAATACGATAGCGATACTCGTCAACACGCTCCAGAACAATTTCAGACATCGACGTATACCTCGGCGAACCACCCCTCCTCCACTTTAGAAATCTTCAACTGGTGATACGTGACCGCCTTCACTGAAAGCCTCACCGGGTGTCTCGTGGAATCGCGCGGCTCGCCTGCGGCATTGCACCTAAGCTGCAGGGGCGCGGGAAACGAAACGTCAAAGGATCGAAAGGCGATGCGCCTGGTGTCCACGTAATAAAGCACTTCGTCAAGCCAGTTCACCAGGAGAGACTCCCTATCACCGCCTTCGGCCTGAAGATCCCAGCGCTCCTTCGGAGCAACATCGGACGGATCGAACACTATCGACATCAACGCATAAGCGCAGTTTGCGAACAACTCCTCCAGCGAGTTCCCGTGGGCGCGGAAGCCTATGTCGGCGGGGTGTTCCAGTATCTCGAATTGCATTGGGAGGCAACCACGTTAGAGGCAGCAACGCTGCGTATCCGTAACAGCTTTTTAGCGGCCCGCAGTGCAGGACTAAGATAAATCTAGGCCGGGATGCCGTATCGCCATGTTAGAGGACACTTCAGTTCACATCAGCGAATATCCGCCCCGCCCTGTGAAGTGGCCCGTCATGCTTCAGGGCTGGGACAACCTGACGTTTTTGCACTGGCGATATCAGCCGGACATCATTCGCCGGATGCTGCCCCGGAAGCTCGAACTCGACACCTTCGATGGCGCCGCATGGATTGGACTGACACCCTTCATCGTGACTCGAACCCGCCCGCCCGGACTTCCATCTCTCCCCTGGGTGTCGACCTTTCCCGAGATGAACGTCCGCACCTATGTGTGCGGCCCCGACGGCGAGCGTGGCATCTGGTTCTTCTCTCTCGAGGCGGATCGGCTCGGGGCCGTAATCGCTGCAAGGCTAGGCTATGGACTGCCTTACCGTTGGGCGCGGATGGCTGTCCGCCGCGATCGCGAATACATCGAGTACACCAGCCGGCGTCATTATCGTGAAGGCCGCGCCAGCATTGCTATTCGCATTGGAGCGCCCATTCAGCCCAATGAACAGGAGCGCTTCCTGACAGCGCGCTTTCGGCTCTACACGCGGCTCGCCGGACGCCTGGCGTTTGCGCAGGTAGAACATCCGCCTTGGCCCCTGACCTCGGCCACCGCCCTACGTCTGGAACAGAACGTCATTGAACACTCCGGCCTGCCTTCCCCAACCGGTAACCCGTTGGTCCACTTCTCGCCTGGTGTCCACACTCGCATTGGACGGCCTACGTTTGTTGGCTAGCCTCAGGCTGCATCACGATCCGGTTGGCGAGATCGCACCATTGTGTTGAAGTGCTTCAGGCCGCTTCTCCATACGGCATCGCCCTCCTCGCATCGGCAAGCGCAACGGCCCACCACGTCAGTTGTCGCAGCAGCGTATCCATGTTCTTGGCGGCGCGATCGGCTTCCCGCATTTTCCCTTCGGAATCGAATCGGGACCAGACGTGAGGGAAACTGATGCTGTCCCGAATCGTCACCGCGTGTAACTCCGCAAAGATGCCCCGCAGATGCTCCACCGCGCGCAGACCGCCGGAGACGCCGCCATACGAGATAAAGGCAACCGGTTTCGCCTGCCATTGCGTGTGAACCGAGTCGATCACGAACTTGAGCGCCGCTGGATAGCTGTGGTTGTACTCCGGCGTGATGATGATGAATGCGTCCGCGCGGCCAATTCGTTCCTTGAGCGCTGCAATCTCCGCCGTCTCTTCCTGCTTGTGGCGATCCGGCAGGCGAAGCGTCGCGGGATCGATCACATCCAGGACAAGATTCCTGTCACGGCTAATCTCGGCAGCTGCCCATCGACCCACCGTGTCACAGAAACGACCTTCCCGCGTACTGCCGTAAATCAGCGCGATATTTATGCTTCTCGGCGCAGACATTTCGCTTGCTTGCTGCGTAGGGTTGGTTAGTTGTTTTTCAGCCATGCCTTATGCTAAAACCTAAAGCTAACTTGAGGTCAAGAGCAAAGCCAGTGAATTTTCCTCAATCCGGTGGATGTAAGTCACTCCTCAGCGTCGGCGAAGTCGCCAAGCGCAGCGGAGTGGCGGTTTCTGCGCTGCATTTCTATGAAGCCAAGGGCCTCATCAAGGCCTCACGCACTCTGGGCAATCAACGCCAATATACGCGCGATGTCCTGCGTCGCGTCTCCATCATCAAAGTCGCGCAGCGCCTCGGTATTTCCTTGGCCAGCATTCATGATGCATTCGCGGCGCTTCCCAGCAATCGGGCCGCATCCGCCGAGGACTGGCGCAACCTGTCTGCCCGCTGGAAGGAAGACCTGGATGATCGCATTCAGCGCCTTACGAAACTTCGAGACCAGTTGAACGGCTGCATCGGATGCGGCTGCCTCTCCATGGCCGCTTGTCCGCTGCGGAACCCGCAAGACGCTCTCGCCGCCCAAGGTGCCGGCCCTCGACTCCTCATGCCGGAGGTCTCCACGAAAGAAGGAACTCATCGCCCACTTCAATCGCGTCAGCGGCGGCATGATGCGCACTAATAGAAACCTATTCCGTACTGAACACAGGAAGGGCATTTTTTACGGTTCGAATCGAATCGCAGTGCGTCCTAGAAACAGGAGGATACTTCACATGTCCAATGCAATCGGTGACGCAAAAGGCGTCGACTTAAATACTGCATCGCAAGACGAGTTGGAGAAAGTAGGAGGACTAGGAAGAGACCGCGCAGCGCGCATCGTGCATAGTCGGCCTCTGAATAGCTGGGAGGACGTCAAGCGGATTGAGGGATTTAGTGACAAGCTTGTCCAGGATCTCCAGCAATCCGGAGCAAACATCGGCAGATCCGCATCTGCCCGGTAGTCTTTCTTCAGCAGACTCTGCCGGCATCTGACACGGTCCTACTGGACCGGCGTCCAGCAGAGCATTCATTTGGAAGTGGGAGCAAGCACCAATGAAGGTCGTTGAAGGTACCGGTATCCTAGAAAAAAGATCCGGGCCGTCTTCGGTGGCGTCCCGCCATAGAAAAGATGACGGGCTCTCCCACTTCCCTTACGACGTCCGGAAAGCATAAAGCTCCTGAAGCCAAACCTTCGGGTTTATTCCGTCAGCTTGGCCCCGGCCTGATCGCCGGAGCTGCAAACGATGACCCATCCTGCATCGTGACCTATTCGATCGCGGGCGCGGCCTTGGGTTATCTCACTCTCTGGACGTCGCTCTTTCTGTTTCCCGTTGTTGCTGCCTCCCAGCTGATGTGCTCCCGCTTGGCTATGGTCACCGGACGCGGGCTTGCCGGCGATGTCAGAGTGCATTGCGGCAATCGCGTTCTGCTACCGCTCTGCGTGGGCCTTCTCATCGCCAATCTCGTGACCCTCGGGGCAGACTTGGGCGGCATGGCCGAAGTCACCCAGATGGTGACCGGCGTGTCAGCCTTGCTCTGGACCGTCGTATACGCGATCGGCATCACAGCGCTCCTCTTCTTTTTCCCCTATCGCCAGATCGAACGCATCCTGCGCTGGCTTTGCCTCACGCTATTCACCTACGTCATCGCCGCCGTCCTTGTGAGTCCCGATTGGCATGCCGTACTCGCCAACACCTTCGTTCCGCGAGTGGAATGGTCGGGGCGGTATCTCTCGGTCCTCGTCGCCATTCTTGGAGCTACAGTGTCGCCGTACTTCCTTTTCTGGCAGGCAGAATCCGAGGTAGAAGCCGAGTATTGCTTGGGGCGGAAGACGGTCCTCAGTCGAAAAGGAGCAACGGGCAAAGAACTCGCGGAGAAGAAAGTAGATGTGTACGCTGGCGCCTTCGTCTCAAAGCTCATCACCTATGCCATTACGCTCACAGCGGCGGCGGCCCTGTTTAGCCATGGCAAGAGGACGATCGAAAGTGCCCGGGATGCCGCTGCGGCATTGCAGCCCATTGCTGGTCCGGCTGCCTTCTGGCTGTTTGCGCTTGGTGTGATCGGTACGGGACTCTTGGCCATTCCTGTCCTCGCCGGATCGAGCGCCTACGCGATTTCGGAAGCGTTGCACTGGCGAGCATCGCTCGAGGACCAGCCGCGCTTTGCGCCGCGCTTTTATGGCGTGTTGGTGGCGGCGGTTGTGGTCGGCCTGCTGCTGATTCTCTTCGGTGTTCCAGTGGTTCAGATGCTCTTTTGGGCCTCGGTCTGCAACGGCATCCTGGCGCCCTTCTGTCTCGTCATCGTGCTATTACTCACCAGCAGAGGCACCGTAATGGGATCGCGTGTCAATCCTCCGTGGCTGCGGTCTCTCGGCTGGTTCAGCGTGGCGGTAACCGGAACTGCCGCGATCGCGATGCTCGCCAGCTTTGCCTGGGCCAGGTAGCCAGTGGTCGCCTATGCGCCGCAAGCATACTGATAACTTTCCAGCGGCAGCGAAACACGAAACGTAGATCCCGAGCCGGGTACACTTTGCACTTCGATGGACGTGTGGTGCCTTTGGGCAATGGCGGCAGCTAACGAGAGCCCGAGTCCGTAACCATTCACCGATGTGTTCCGCGTTTGGGGAGTCCGATAGAAACGATGGAAAACGAGCGGTATTTCAGCGGCCGGTATACCGCATCCTTCATCTTCGATCTCCAGCACTGCGCGCTCCAATACTCGGTAAAGACGCACAACTACGGTTCCGCCTGGTTTTGAATACTTGACGGCATTGTCCAGCATGGCAAGAACTAAACGCCGTAGCGCAAGATCATTGCCGGCAGTCATCATGTTGCCATCGGAGATCTGCATCGCAATCCTGATCTGCCGGTCGCTGGCGAGGGGAGCGACTTGCGAACACAACGATTGAACCAGGCCGGAGAGGTTCAACACCGCCATGGGCATCTGTTGAGATTCGGCATCGCAATGAGCCAGAAATAGCAGGTCGTCCACCAGCCGCGTCATGCGCTCCGACTCCCCTAATATCTGTGTGAGCGCCGCCTGATAATCTGGCGCGGAACGCGACCGGCGAACCGCCAGCTCCGCGGTTGTACGAATCACGGCTAATGGCGTGCGTAGCTCATGCGAAGCATCGGAGGTGAACTGGGAAAGCCGCGTCACCGCCTCTTCCAGACGCGACAGCATATCGTTCCATGTTTCGGAAAGGCGCTGAAGCTCGTCGTTTGAATCGGGAACACGCAGCCGTTCAGAAAGGTTGGCGATACCGATCGAGCGCGCCGCAACCGTGATTTCATCGACTGACTTCAACGCGCGCCTGCTCAGCCACATTCCCCCCAGCGTCGCCAGCAGCGCCACCGCCGGTATCAGCGCAAGCAGCAGCAGTCGCAAACGGTTGGTAAGGTGGTTCAGCGGCCGGAGCGATGCCGCCAGGACGACGTGCCATTTCTGCTGCCCGACAGCAAACGGCGCAGCGAGCACCTGATAACTGTCGTCATGCCACTTTAATTGCAACATCTCTGTGCGTTCCCCTGTATTTCGTGGCCACGGAAAACGCGGATGAGAACTAAAGACCGTTACGCCTTGACCGTTCGTAACCTCCAGGTACATGTCGTCCGGGAGCCCGGAAGAATACTCGGCGAGTTCCTCTTCCAGGATTGTGGAGGCTTCGCGCAGCTCGGTATTGACAAATAGCCCGACGCGGTGGGCCTCGTCGCGCAGACCGCGATCGATGTCGAAAGCCAGGCTGTCCTTCATCGAGACCCAGATGGCCACCGCGAATAAGACGAGTCCGGCCGCCATCACAATCGAATACCAGAGCGTCAGGCGGAATCGGATGGAATGTGTCCACTTCATGGCGCTGGAGATCGCATGCAGTAGCCGATGCCCCGAACCGTCACAATCAACTTGGGCTCCATGAAGTCGATCTTGTTCCGCAAAAGACGCACATAGGCCTCCAGGTTGCTCTCTCCAACCTCACTGTCGAAACCCCAAACCGAATCCAGAATGGCGCTGCGCGTGACGGGCCGTCCGGCATGGCGCAGCAGAAACTCCAGAAGGTTGTACTCCTTCGGCGTAAGAGCGATCTGCTGCCCGCCCCGCATAACTTCTCGCGTGGCAGTATTCAAACTGAGATCAGCCAATTTCAAAAGGACCGGGCTTGGAATCGGCCCGCGCCTGCTGACGGCTCGTAGGCGGGCCAGAAGCACCTCGAATGAGAACGGCTTTGTCAGATAATCGTCGGCCCCGGCGTCCAGGCCTTTCACTACTTCCGCTATGCTATCCCTGGCCGTGAGCATCAGGATGGGCACTTTATTCGAGGATTCACGAAGCCGGCGTGTGATCGTGAGCCCATCCAGCCGGGGAAGCATCACATCCAGAACCACGACGTCGAACGGGGACGACTGTGCAATCTCCAATCCCTCCACTCCGTCGTGCGCAACACACACGTGATGGCCTTCTTCGGTCAAGCCCTGCTTCAACAGGGCAGCCATGCTCTGCTCGTCTTCCACGATAAGAATTGTCACAGGCCGTTAACACTTATGCTACCGGCATCCAGCGGCTTCGAATCAATCCTCGGCGCGCCGTGACGAATGCAGCACGGCAAAGTGGCTGACCGCATAACCCAGAACCGCTCCAAGAAAAACATCTGACGGAAAGTGCGCTGACAAGCTCATCCGGGAAAAACCAATGGTTCCCGCCAGTCCATACGCAACGTAGGGCACCCAGCGATGACGCCGGCCGTAACGCTCCGAGAAGACCGTGGCCACCGAGAACGCCGCGATCGTGTGACCGGAGGGAAACCCTCCGTCCGTAATTGTTTTGCTATCGAACCAGGTATCCGCAAAATTTCGATCCGGCGAAATACTGGAAGGCCTTGCGCGTCGGGTGCTTAGTTTGAGTAGTCCATCCAGAATTTCCGAATCCGCTACGGCTTCCCCGGCCAGAAGAGCTGTCTTCTGCGCGTAGGAGTCCTTTGCAATTAAGCCTCCTCCGTATAGGGCGAGTGGTGCCAGGTAAATGCCAAGCGAGGCATTCGTCCCGGAAAAGGCGCGGTTAAAACCGTTGTACGTAGAACTGTGGCGAAAATACGGAGCATCGAACTGGTCGGCTGCAACCAGCACGGCGGTCACCGCAAGCACACCGGCAACCGGCACCCAGTGTTTACCGTGCGCCAGTTGGCCGGGGAAGGTCCAGTAAATCTGCTTCTGATCCTCAAGGATATTCGGGATGAGGCTCTTTAAGCTGATCGAACGATCGAGATCGGCACTTCCTGCAGTCGCATTAGCCTGCGGCTCGCCGGGAGGTGAATTGGAGATTGGAGTATTTTGGCCATATCCAATCTGAACAAGGCAAACAGCCAACGTAAGAACAGCTGGGAAGCGAAACAACATCAACAAAGGCCTTTCCGGAGCAGACTGACGGAGCGGCACAACCCGCCCAGAGCTTCGGACCTCCATCATGACAGCCCTTCCAAGTGTAGTTTGTTTGCGCCACCTCTGCGACACTGGCGGTGTGACGGATATCGCCGTGGACGTTGTGGTGATTGGGGCCGGTGCCGCGGGCCTGGTGGCCTTGCGGGAATTGGACCGCGGAGGAGTCAACGTGCTCGCCATAGAAGCCCGGAACCGCATTGGCGGACGGGTTTTCACGCTTCACGACCCGGCAGCGGGTCTGCCAGTGGAGTTGGGACCGGAGTTCATCCACGGGCGTCCATCCGAAATCTTCAACGAATTGAAATCGGCGAACCTGGCCGCCTACGATGTATCCGGTGAAGCACTCGATATCGATACGGCCACTGGACGCGTGCGAGACGATGAAGGCCTCTCGGAGGCCGTGGACCGGCTGATGGACGATCTTGTCAAAGCCGGTGAAACAGAAGAGGATCAGCCGTTCTCGGAATGGGTGGCTTCTACGGCCTACTCCGACGCCGTAAAACAACGGGCAACCTCTTTTGTGGAGGGCTTCAACGCCGCACGACGCGACGTGATTGGCATTGCCTCCCTCGCTCTCGATACGCGCGCTTCCGATGCTATCGGCGCAGACCGCAACTACCGGATCTTCCAGGGCTACGATGCTCTCCTGCAACATATTTTCAACGGAGTTACTGGCGCGAACGACAAGCTGCGTTTGAACCGGGTCGTTGAGCAGGTGGAATGGAAGCCAGGGTCCGCTACGGTCCATACGCGCTCAATGCTCACAGGCACTGTCGAAACGATCCGCTGCCGAAAAGTTGTCGTTACGGTCCCGCTAGGGGTGCTGCAGGCACCCCCGGGCGATAAGGGCGCCATCCGGTTCAATCCGGAACCGGCCAGTATTCTCCGTGCGGCAACAATGTTGCGCTTTGGACAGGTCGTACGGATTGTACTCAGGTTCCGGGAGCCTTTCTGGGAAAGCCTCCAAGAGCTTTCCGATGCCTCTTTTCTGTTCTCGCAAGAGCCTCTGTTTCCTACCTGGTGGACAGCACGTCCGGTACGGACACCGATCGTCGTCGGTTGGAGTGCGGGACCAAACCCCGATACGCTGCTCGACAGGTCCGAGTCCGAAATCGTCGATGCCGCATTGGCATCCTTCGCACGGATAACCCGGTTCGATGCGTCGCGACTCTGCGATCTGCTCGAAGCAGCCTATCTGCACAAATGGAATGACGACCCGTTCGCGCGGGGCGCTTACAGCTACGTGCCCGCTGGGGCGCTGGACGCGCGGGAAACATTAGCCCTGCCGGTCGCCGATACGCTTTACTTTGCAGGCGAGGCGACCGAAACCACCGGGCACGGCGGAACCGTAAACGGCGCCATGTCCACCGGCTTCAGGGCGGCCGCCCAGGTATTAACAAGCCTGAGCGGCAAGACTTAGTCGAGCCATTTCGTCATTAGCTGGCGAGTATCGCGCACAAACCCGAACCGGCTATAAATTGCGGCCGCCGTGTCGTTGCCTAGCAGCACCTCCAGATGCAGCGCGCGAATGTTTTCCCGGCGGCAGTAATCGAAAACGAACTGAAGTGCCTGCCGGCCTAACCCTTGGCTGCGGTAAGGCTCAAGAATAAACAGCTCGTCGAGCAAAGCATCGCGCCCTCCAAACTCCAGACTGAAGCCGAACGTCAGCACCACGTACCCGGCGGCGTTGCCTTCCCGCTGAATCAGCCAGACATGCCCCCACGCAGGCGAATCCAGCAGACTGCGCGTGGCGCGCTCAGCCGTAGCGGCATCGAAGGAATGCCCGTCGTTCGCATACAGCGCCTCCATCATCACGAGCAAGGCAGCTACATCCTCGGAAGTCGCGGGTCGAAAAACTGGGTCAGGACTCGAAGCCATCCAAGCACTATCATCCACTGGCTCGTTTGTGATCCGGACGCCTTGAGTGAAGAGCACCTGAGCTCCAACAAAACTCACAGCCTGCTAAGCTACGTAGATCGCATCAACGTCCAACCGTCGATGTTCTGCGAATGCGCAGCAGGTTCTGCGCCGGAAGCAACCAGGTCGTTCCGTTTTGCCGTTCACTTCGCAAGGGAAAAAGGGATGCGTATTTGGTTCGTTTCATTCTTATTTGTATTCACCATAGCCTCTAACGCCGGTGCCCAGCAGGCAGCCTCCGAGCCTGTGAGAATCGGTGGCGTCACCGTCAGCGGGTGGCTGCGCACGCGCGGCGAAGCGTGGGACTGGTTTGCGGGAAGCCACACCAGCCCGTACGGGTATTCGGAGTCGCTTTTTCGGCTCAGTTTTTCCCAGGATCGGGAATCGTTCGACTGGAAAATAGAGGCTGCCATACCGCTTCTCCTGGGCCTTCCCAGTCATGCAGTGGTGCCCGGCGCGCAGGGTCAACTGGGATACGGTGCCAGCTATTACGCCGCCAACTCCGGCAGCAACAACACAGCGTCCATCTTTGCCAAGCAAGCCTACCTTCGCCTCAAATTCAACAAAGGCGAGATTCGGCAATCCTTGCTCGTCGGCCGTACCGAGTTCTTTGACGGTGCCGAAGTGACTCCGAAGAACCCAACCCTCGCCGCCTTGGAACGCGATCGCATAGCGCAGCGGTTAATCGGCAACTTCGGGTTCGCTGATGTCGGCCGCAGCTTCGACGGCGTTGTTTACACTGCGGACGGCTCGCGAACAAACCTGACTTTATTCGCCGCGCGCGCGACTCGTGGCGTGTTTCAGGTAGATGGCTGGGGCGAGGTCAATTCGAATCTCTTCTATGGCGCGCTCACACGTCAAATAAAAAGGGGGCGCAACGGCGCCAAATGGCGCGTCTTCGGCCTCAGTTACAACGACTATCGCGGAGGCGTTCTGAAGACGGATAATCGGCCCCAGGCAGTCCGGGCCGCGGATCACCAGGGCATCAACATCGCGACCGTAGGCGGAGATTATATCGATGCCGTGGAAACATCGGCCGGAACCGTCGACTTTCTGTTTTGGGGCGCTCTGCAGGGCGGCTCATGGGGCTCTCTTGCGCAGCGTTCCAGTGCTTTTGCCGCCGAAGTGGGCTGGCAAGCGCCGCGGCTCCGCAAACTCCGCCCTTGGCTGCGGGGCGGCTACGACTACGCGTCCGGCGACGGAAACCCCAATGACCGCGTACACGGTACGTTCTTCCAGGTTCTTCCCACCGCACGCCAATACGCGCGCTTTCCATTCTTCAACATGATGAACAACCGCGATGCCTTTGGCGAGTTAATCCTGCGACCCTCGAAAGCACTGGCCATTCGCGCCGATATCCATGGGCTCTCCCTAGCCAGCAAAAATGACCTCTGGTACAGCGGCGGTGGCATCTTCCAGCCCTGGAGCTTCGGTTACACCGGTCGGCCCGCAAACGGCCACTCCGGTTTAGCTACCCTCTACGATGTCAGTGCCGACTACACCTTGAACCGGCACTTCGCCTTCTCCACCTACTACGCAAGGGCCCTCGGCAAATTGATCGTCCAGGACATTTACCCCAACGGCAAGAATGCCAATTTCGGCTACGTGGAACTGGATTATCGCTTCTGAACGCACGTAGGTGCTGCCGCCTGACGCTTCCCGCCGGTACCGGCCAATTAGGAAAGTCTCCGAATTAGCGCTAGCCTGAAACTATGGCACGAGGCTGGGAAAGCAAAGACGTTGAGTCGCAGATGGAAGAGCGGGAAGAGTCGCGGCAGCGGCAGGCTCTTGAGAAGCACTTGGATTCCCAGACCGCCAATCGGAAGCGTGAGCGGGAAAGCCTCGAACTTTCGCGCGTCAGGGTTTTGCGGGACCTGGAGGCCGCCCAGAATCCGAAGTACCGGGAGATGCTCCAGCGATCCCTGGACCATCTCAACGAAAAGCTTTCCCTTCTCGATTCGCTGGCGGACTGATTAACAGGCCAGGTCGTCCCGCGTAATCTCCAGGTCGCCTAGCTTGCCAAGCATCGCCAGCGCGATATTTTGCGTCTGGAAAAACTCCTGCGCAATTTGCTGCACTTCCTCGCGAGTCACCGATTCAATGCTCTGCAGCATCTGGTCCAAAGACATAAAATCCTTGAAATACAGTTCCTGCCG
>DATIMM010000055.1:0-19714 GCA_035475295.1 Bryobacteraceae bacterium | reverse complement strand
CCGGACCATGTCCTTCACTCCTTGCTGAGCCAGTTTCTTTGGTATGGGGATATAACCTGCCTCCGGCATGCCGGGCGCACCCTTGGGGCCCGCATTGCGCAACACAAGAACAGTCGCTGGCGTTACTTCCAGATCCGGATCGTCCAACCCCTTCATCATTTCTTCGATCGAATTGAAGACCAAGGCTCTTCCCGTATGCTGCATCAGCTCTTCCGAAGCAGCTGCCTGCTTGATTACGGCGCCATGCGGCGCGAGATTGCCGCGCAAGACCGCCAGCGCGCCTTGCGCTTTCAATGGCTTCGCACGTGGCCTGATCACGTTCTGGCCAGGCACTTCTTCCGCTGCTGCAATGGCGTCAGCGAGGGTGCCGCCCGAAACGGTAGGCACATCCAAAGTAAGCAGATCCGATAATTCCTTCATGACTCTTGGCATTCCGCCAGATTGGTGAAAGTGCTCCATGTAGTGCTGGCCAGAGGGTTTTAGGTCAACCAACACAGGCACGTCGCGCCCTGCGGCATCGAACTCGTCCAGATCGATGCGATGCCCTGCACGGGCCGCGATCGCACAGAGATGAATCAGGGCGTTCGTGGACCCGCCGATCGCCTGAAGAATGATAAGCGCGTTTCGAATGCTCGCTGCTGTCAGGAGCTCATTCGGTCGAGGATGACCCGAAACCGCCATTTCAGCGGCTCGTTTTCCGCTCGCCTCTGCCATCCTGCGCCGTTCCGCGTGCGTCGCCGGAATGGCAGCACTCGTCGAAAGAGAGAACCCCAGCGCTTCTGTCATGCACGCCATTGTGCTGGCAGTCCCCATCACCATACAGGTGCCGACCGAGGGAGCAAGTCGTGCGTTTACCATCTCGATTTCCGTCTGGTCTATTTCGCCGGCTCTAAATTTTGCCCAAAGGCGACGGCAATCGGTGCAGGCGCCCAATTCCTCGCCCTTGTGATGACCGACAATCATCGGACCCACTGGAAGCACCACGGCGGGCAAATTTGCGCTAGCGGCGGCCATGAGTTGCGCGGGTAAGGTTTTGTCGCACCCACCGATCAGGACGACGGAATCCATCGGCTGACATCGGATCAGCTCTTCCGTTTCCATCGCCATCAGGTTGCGCAGGTACATGGCCGTTGGATACGCAAACGACTCGTGGATGGTCATCGTCGGGAAGACCATCGGTAGGCCGCCAGCCAACATAACGCCACGTTTGACGGCCTCAATCAAATCCGGGACATTCCCATGGCATGGATTGTAATCGCTATACGTGTTGGTGATGCCGACAATCGGCCGATTGAGCGCATCGTCGGAGTAGCCCATCGCTTTGATGAACGCGTTCCGCAGAAACAGCGAGAACTTCGCATCACCGTAGCTGGTCAAACCCTTGCGCAGGCCGTGCGTCGATTCAGTCACGTTTAAAGTTTCCGGCAAGGCGACATCGTGGCAGGACGTTCAGGCATGCCCTATTCTGCCCCGTGAACCTTTATTTAGGCAAGGGGATAACAGGAGCCATTCCAGAATGGCAGTTTTCATAGGAGGAACCGTTTCCGCCAAGCCTCACGCTCGACTTGTCGCGCAACTCAGTTTCGCAGACCGGACCGGTTGTCCATATTGGTTTGGAACGTCAGATTCTGAGGAAGACCTTGCGCCGGTACATCCAGAGCAGCATCAGCCAATAGATCAGCAGCATGGCTGCGCCAAACAGCAGGGGCTCTAGCCCGGAGCCGAGGATTCGAAACGGCCGCTCGCCGAGATGAATCCGGAAACTGCTGGCGACAAAATCCTCGCACAGGTGGGCAATCAAGTAAGCGGCGATCGAATTCATACCAACAACGACCAGCGGGTAAGCCCATTTGCGGTATCCCTTAAGGTCGATCAGCCATGAGAATCCTGCCAGAAAGAGGAAGCATACACCACCGCTATAGAGCGTCCAAGCGGGCGTCCAGATGCGCTTCACAACCGGGCAGATGCCCGTGAAATGCAGGAACAAGCCAGCCGCAATGCCAATCAGACCGGCGACGACGAACCGCTTGAGCGGAAGCTTGGGAGAAAACGTCCGATACCAGCGTCCTGCGACGAGGCCGAGGATCATGGTCCCGAGCGTCGGGATGAAGCTCAACGTAAGATAGCCGCCTTCGTTGTAGACAAAGGGGCTAGTCCGCGGGAAGAGGTTCAGGAACCATTGGTCGAAGGCGTTCCCGAAATTGCTGTTCTTGTTCCAGTGGGCCGCAAACCCGGTAAAATTGTGGTGCCAATCCGGAGAAACACCCACCGCCGCATAGTTGAATCCAGGGCCGGGCGCCGGGTAAAGCGCCCAAACGAGCCAGTAGCCAAACAGGATGGCGCCGAATGCACCCCATTGCCAGCGGGGCGAACGGAAGCCAAGCAGGAACAGGAATGGATAACCGAGGCCGATCTGCGTCAGAGTGTCTTCGAAGGTGAAGTACGTTTGCGTGCTGTGCAACGAACGCAGGAAGATCCCGAGGATCACGAGCAGAAACGAGCGCCAGAGCGCATGCGCGAAAAGAGAGCCAAAGCTAGCGCCCTTCCGGAGCCGACTGGCAATCGAGTAGGGCAGTGCAACTCCCACCAGAAAAGAAAAGGAGGGCTGAATCATGTCGTGGAGAGAACTGCCAGCCCACTCGACGTGCGTTTGATTGAACGCGAGGAAGGCCCAGAACCCATTTCCTGGGAACGCTTGTGCTACCCGCGCCAGGTGCAGAACCTCAGCCATCATCAGGATCATCACGAACCCGCGGTAGGCATCCACGGCAACGTTGCGGACCACAGCCTGCTGAGCGGCTGGCGCAAGAATAGCGATATCGGACTTTTGATTTTCGGCGGCAGCAATGTCGCTCATCGGAAAGGCTCCAGGTGGCCCAATATATCAGGAGCCAAGTTAACAGCTTTCCCGGATGATCTCTACCATGGCAGTTCTAGCGTAAGGCGAACGGACCAATCTGCTGCACCTGGAAATCATAGGCGGAGCGGCTGCCTTAGCCTTGTTTCCACAAGGTTCGAATCGGAACTGCACCGAGCTTCACGGCGATTGCGGCAATTAGGGACGTCCAAGGACTCCAAGCACCATTTGGGCAAGTGTTTGACGGACCGGTATGGCAGGTCCGGAATAGCCGGTCAGCGAATGAGCGGGTCGTCAGGTTGTCAGCTTACGCGATTCCTCGTCCCAGAAAACGGGTTTTTTGCGGAAATAGGATTCGTTCGCCATGTGGCACGCGATGGCGGCGTGATTACCGAAGACGGCGTTCTCCACGACTTGCTTGCGCGACTTGGTCGCTTGAAAGAAGTTCCAGAGATGCGGCTTTACGTCGTCCCAATCTGGTCCTTCGAATGCCAAGTCATCGGTCAGCGGTTCATGTCCTAAATTTCGCGGGTGTTTTTCGTGCCATTGTTTCACGTACTCGGCGCGCATTTGGGCCGGGAAACCGCCCGAGTAATAACTTGGCGCCTCGTCTTCACCGGTCTGCGGCATGACGCGAAGGCTCTTGCCCTGAGCCTCCATGACGCCCTTCGGTCCGAGGAAGCGAGCGATTTCGGGAGTGGCGGAGGCGAGGTCGAGCCGCACGTAGACGGGTATGCCGTGATAGTCGAAGAGTACCGCATGAAAATCCGGCATATTTCGGCCGTCTTTCCAGCGGAAGATGCCGCCCAGCGCGGATGCAGAGCGGGGCGCCTCGTTCCAACCGAGCGTGTAGAGCATGCCGCTGATCAAGTGCACCATTAAATCGCCGCCGACTCCTGTGCCGTACTCCTTCCAGCAGCGCCAGCGCGCGAAACGCTCCGGACTGAACGGAATTTTGGGAGCATCGTTGAGCCAGGTGTCCCAATCGAGGTTGGACGGCGAGAGGTCGAATGGCGGGGGATACTGCCACGCTCCGTTGGGGCTGTTGCGGCCGTAGGTGAGTTCGACCATCTCGATGTCGCCGATAGTTTGAGCGGCATATAGCTCGCGCGCTTTGGCGCAGAGCGCTGAGCTCACGCGCTGTGACCCAATCTGCACAATGCGGTTGTTCTTTTCGGCCGCTTCCGCCATCTCGAAGCCTTGCATGATGGTGTGGGACATGGGCTTCTCACAGTAGATGTCCTTGCCAGCGTTGCACGCATCGACCACGACGCGCTTGTGCCAGTGGTCGGGCACGGCAGCGACTATGCAATCGATGTCCTTGCGCTGCAGCAACTCGTCGTACCGGCGCGTCGTGAACAGATTTGGATTCCCGGTGATCTGCTTGGCGAGCGTGTGGCGACCATCGTACAAATCGGCGGCGGCAACGCATTCGATGCCTGGGAGGGTGATGGCATTCTCCAGCAGGCCCGAACCCTGCATGCCAATGCCGATCATGCCGAAGCGGATGCGGTCGCCCGAGGGCGCGGAATTAGCGGAATCTGATGCCTGCGGCGCGCCGGGCTTGGCGGCGGCCAGGGCAGCCATCGAGAGACCGGTGGCAGCCAAGAAGTTTCGACGGGGAATATTGGACTTCATAGAGCTCGAATAATGGACGGAATTATTATGTCGCAGACGGAAGGAGGGGTAAGTTTGCCGGGACCGGGCAGTCAGGAACTGCACGGTAATCGTAGAATGAAGTTGTTGACGCGGCTTGCACAAATCGGCGCGGTACTCGTTCTGCTGCTCACGACAGTGAACCCCGTAGCGGCCTGTCTACAAGACACGGCTTCCCTGAGTGCGGCTGAACGAGCATGCTGCAAGCGAATGGGTCCGATGTGTGCCTCCGGTACGGGGGCCCACCAGCTTCCATGCTGCCGTGTTGACGTGAACACACCGGGCGATGCCCTCGCGCTCGCAGCGCCTGTGATCGTTGTGTCCCCGGATTTCACAATGTTCCACGGTGCCCGGCAACCAGAGCCGCCACAGTGGACACCGTGGGCACGACGCGTGTCTTTTCTTTCACCGTCGCCGCCCCAATCGCGTTTGAGCTCGCTTCAAGTCTTCCGGATCTAAACCTGACACTTGCCCGTTGAGCGCTGGCGACAGTGCCCGGGCACTCGTGTGTCTTGTTTAAATTCCTGGAGGAAAGATGAAGATTCGCAGGGCTGCTTGGAGCAGCCAGTTTCTCGCGTTTGCATTTGCTGTACAGATTTTTTCTCAGGCGAGGGTCTCGGCTCAAGAATCGGGTTCCGCTATCAAGCCATATGAGGCCGCTGCCCTTCGAGATTTGCTGACGGAGGCCGAGCAGAATAATCCTGCTATACAGGCAGCCAAGTCCGGCTATAGAGCGGCTCGAAATGTCCCAAAGTCCGCCGGCGCCCTTCCCGACACACATGTCCAAGTTCAAAGTTTTAGCGTCGGGAGTCCCAAGCCGTTTGCAGGGTATACCAACAGCGACTTCGCCTATATCGGTGTGGGCGTCTCGCAGGATATTCCTTATCCCGGCAAGCGGCGGCTTCGGTCCGAGGCGGCCCAAGAGGAAGCCGAAGCTCACGGTGCCGATATCGAATCTGCCCGGCGGCACGTGCTTCAGCAGTTAAAGGCAGACTACTTCCGGCTTGCTTATCTCCAAAAGGCCGATGAAGTATTGCAGCGAGATAAGCAAGTGCTGAATGTGATCGAGGAGGTGGCGGAGGCCCGCTATCGTACTGGTGGCGGCAGTCAGCAGGATGTCCTCAAGGCACAACTGCAGAAGACAAAGCTATTGCAAGAGGTCATCACGAATCGGCAAGGCGAAGGGCGATTGCAAGCTGACTTGAAGCAATTGCTGAACCGTCCCCAGTCTTCCGCCAGGATTGTCACAGAGCCGCTCTCGCGACGCAAACTAACGTTGAGTGCAACTGAACTGCACGACCTAACTCTCCGCCAGAATCCCGAGGTCCGCTTTCAACAGGAAATGATAAAGAGCACAGGATCACAGGTTCGCTTAGCGCAAAAGGAGTTTCGGCCGGATTTCAACGTTCAGTACATGTATCAAAATACGGGCCCGGACTACCGCGATTACTACATGCTGACGTTTGGGATCAATCTGCCCAACCGGGGCCGAAGGCGTGCCGAATTAGCTGAGGCCGAGGAGAAGCAGCAGCAGGCCAAGCAGGTATTGCAAGACAGAATACAGCGGCAGCTTGGCGACTTGGAACAAGCCTACATCATTGCTCAAACTTCGGGCGAACAATTGGACATCTATACGCAGGGCTTGTTGCCGCAAGCAGAAGCAACGTTTCGTTCAGCGCTCGCGGCTTATCAAGCAAACCGGCAAGACTTTCAAACGCTCGTTTCCGCCTTTCTCGACGTTCTCAACCTGGAAATCGATTATCAACGCCAGCTATCGGGGCATGAATCTGCACTGGCGCAAATCGAGGCGATTGCGGGGGTGACTGTTCCATGAAAGCAACGAAGAAGAAGCGGATACTTGCCATTGCTCTGGCGATCATCGTTCTTGCGGTAGCCGCAGCGGGGGTTTACTGGTGGCGGAATGGGCAACTCTCGTCACGTTTTCGACGCAAAGGCGAAGGGGCCACCGCATCTCCTCCCCAGCCGTCGGTTCCACTGAATAGCCCAAAGTCCGATGTAGCACCAGTACAGCTTACGCCGCAGCGCATGCAATCCATCGGAGTGACCTTCGGTACGGTCGAGGTCAAACCAGTCAACGATGAAATTCGCGTCACCGGAAACGTGAACATAGATGAGCGCCGCCTGGCCTACGTGCAGACGCGCTTCCCAGGCTGGATCCGAAAAGTCTACGTAGCTGCCAATTATCAATACGTGCACAAAGGGCAGCCACTGTTTACCATCTACAGCCCCGACCTGGTGACCACGGAGCGTGAGTACCTTTTGGCCAAGGAAAACGCCGCGGCACTCCAGGCGAGTCCGATTTCCGGCGTTGCTTCGGGAGCCAATTCGCTACTCTCGGCGGCCCGCGCCCGACTAGAGCAATGGGAGGTTCCCGCTACCGAGATCGACCATCTGGAGAAGACCGGCAAAGTGATTACGGATCTAACGTACAATTCCCCGGCGACCGGCTATGTCACCGAACGAAACGCTCTTCCGAATATGTATGTGCAACCGGACACGAAGCTCTATACGGTGGCCGATCTCTCGACCGTATGGGTCCAAGCGCAAGTGTTCCAAGCGGACCTGGGGAAGGTTCGTTCCGGGGAACCAGCGTCGGTTACGGTGGATGCCTATCCAGGACGTACCTTCCGGGGCCGTGTGGATCTGGTGTATCCGCAGATAGATGAAAGCACCCGGACGGCTCGTGTGCGCCTTGTCTTTCCCAATCCCGATCTGAAATTAACACCGGGCATGTACGTAAACATCGTGCTGACGGCGCCCCTGGGCCGCCTGATGGTGGTGCCATCTTCCGCCGTACTGCATTCCGGCACTCACAACCTGGTGTTCCTGAACCGTGGAGGAGGCCAACTCGAACCCCATGAAGTCGAAACTGGACTCGCCGTAGGCCAAGACACCGTCATTCTGAAGGGCTTAAAGTCCGGCGATTCCATCGTGACTTCCGCCAACTTCCTGATCGATTCGGAAAGCCAACTGCAGGCTGCGGCAAATGCGTATTCAGCAACGACGCTTGCGCCGGAACCTAGCGCGCCCGCCAGTGCGGCTCAGGCCGACGTGGATTTGAGAACCGACCCCTCGCCGCCCCGGAAAGGCGGCAACACGTTTCGCGTGAGGCTCACTACGCCCGCCGGGAAGCCGATCGCAGGAGCACAAGTAAGCGTGACGTTTTTCATGCCAGCCATGCCCGCCATGGGAATGGCAGCTATGCGAACAGTGGTTTCCTGCTCCGATAAAGGGAACGGGCGGTATGAAGGTCAGGGCACGCTGGGTTCGGGCGGGACATGGCAAGTCACCATAACGGCGCAGGAGAACGGAAAATCCATTGCCAGCAAGGTCCTCACGGTCAGCGCGGAAGGAGGCATGTAAGGCATGATTCCCCGCGTGATCGAGTGGTGCGCCCAGAACCGATTTCTTGTATTTACCGGTGTGTTGTTCCTGACCGTTGCGGGCTTCTGGTGCATCCCGCTTGTGTCTCTGGATGCGCTGCCCGATATCTCAGATGTCGAGGTGATTATTCACACCCGTTGGGAGGGAGAGCCGCCCAGCCTTCTCGAGGACCAAGTTACCTACCCTATCGTTACTTCCCTGTTGGCTGCCCCGCGCGTGAAAGGCGTGAGGGCGCAGACCATGTTCGGCGATTCGTATGTTTTTGTAATCTTCCAAGACGGCACCGACCTGTACTGGGCGCGCTCGCGGGTCCTGGAATATCTTCAGCAGTTACGAGCTCAGCTCCCCAGCGGTGTTAATCCGGAAATCGGTCCGGACGCGACGGGAGCGGGATGGGTTTTCGAGTACGTGCTGGTGGATCGGACGCACCGCCATAGCCTCGCGGACCTGCGGGCTCTTCAGGATTGGCAAATACGGTACCAGCTGGAGACTGTGCCCGGGGTGGCTGAGATAGCGTCGATCGGAGGATTTGTTAAGCAGTACCAGGTCAAGCTCGATCCCAACAAGCTGCGGGCCTACGGGATTCCGCTTTCAGTCGTGATCGACCACGTAAAGGCCAGCACGAACGAGGTAGGCGGGCGCGTGCTGGAGCTAAGCGGGGCTCAGTACATGGTGCGGGGACTCGGTTATGTCACGTCGCTGGCCGATCTGGACAACGTCCCGGTGGGCGCCAAAAATGGAACTCCTGTTCTCATCAAAGATTTAGGCGTTGTGTCATTTGGACCAGATATCCGGGAAGGAATTGCCGAATGGAACGGAGAGGGCGAAGCCGTCGGCGGCATCGTGGTGATGCGGTATGGCTCGAATGCGCTCAAGGTCATTGACGGCGTAAAGCAACGGCTCGCGCAGATCAGACGTTCACTTCCGCAAGGCGTGGAGGTGCTTTCAGCGTATGACCGCTCGGACTTGATCCACCGCTCGATTGGCACATTGCGCGACGACCTTATTGAAGAAGCTGTTATCGTCAGCCTGATCATCCTCGTGTTTCTGTTTCATTTCCGCTCGGCATTCATTCCGATCCTGACGTTGCTGATCGCCGTCGTGCTCTCGTTTATCCCAATGTATTACCTGCACGTCTCGTCCAACATCATGTCCCTGGGCGGCCTGGCTCTGGCCATCGGAGTGTTAGTGGATGCCGCTATTGTGATGGTGGAGAACGGCTACCGGCGGCTATCCGAAAAGCAGGAGAGTTGTGGGCCAGAAGGGGTCGCGGGGCCTGAGCGCCGCCGCATCCTGATCGACTCCGCGAAGCAGGTTGGACCCGCGCTCTTCTTTTCGCTTCTCATTATCGTCGTTTCCTTTCTGCCAGTTTTTTTATTGGAAGCGCAAGAAGGCCGTTTATTCCGGCCGCTCGCCTGGACGAAAACGCTCGCGGTGGCCTTTTCCTCTCTGTTGGCCATCACGTTGGTTCCTACCTTAATGGTGTCGCTTATCCGCGGGAAGGTTCGTCCGGAATCGAGGAATCCGGTCTCCAGATTTACACAGGCCATCTATCTTCCCGTGCTGCGTCTTTGTCTCAAATACCGGAAGACGACGCTACTCGTAAACCTGGCTTTCCTGGCCGTCACGTTGCCGCTCGCTTTCAGGCTTGGCAGCCAGTTTATGCCACCGCTCTATGAGGGCTCCTCGCTGTACATGCCGACGTCGCTGCCGGGTCTCGGTCCTACCTCGGCAACGCAACTACTGCAGGAACAGGACCGTGTTATCCGATCATTTCCGGAAGTAGAAAGCGTCCTGGGCGTTGTCGGACGGTCGAATAGCGCCACTGATAACGCACCGCTCGAGATGTTCGATACAACCATCATGCTGAAGCCGCGCAGCGAATGGCCGGTTGGAATGAGCTATCAAAAGCTGATCCACGAACTGGACGGAAGACTGCAGTTTCCCGGCCTATCGAACACGTGGACCATGCCGATCAGTAACCGGCTCAACATGGAATTGACTGGAATCAAAACTCCTGTCGGTATCAAGATCCAGGGGCCGACCGTCGAAGGCATCCAGGAACTCGGTGCACGGATGGAGCGGCTTCTGTCGGGCCGTCTTCACGTCAACAACGTCTTTGCGGAACGCGTATCGCAGGGCTTTTATATCAATGTCAAGGTGAACCGGCCCGAAGCGGCGCGCTATGGTTTGACAGTCGAGGACGTGCAACGCGCCGTTTCCTCCGGCATTGGGGGACAGAATATCGCCGAGACGGTCGAGGGCCGCCAGCGCTTTCCCATCAACGTTCGCTATGAACGGGATTTCCGGGATGATCTTCCCGAACTCGGGCGTGTCCTGATTGGAACTCCTGCCGGTGCGCAGATCCCGATCGAACAGGTAGCCAAGATTTCGTTCTCGCAAGGGCCGGCGATGATTCGCGATGAGGATGGACAGCTGACAGGCTATGTATACCTGGATCTTGGCACGAATGACTACGGCGGCTTTGTCAGAGATGCGACCGCGCTCTTCGATCGGCAGCTAAGGAGTCCGGCCGGGTACACCTACGAATGGTCCGGCGAGTACGAGTTCGAGTTGCGGGCCAAACAGCGGTTGCAGCTGATCCTGCCAATAGTCTTCTTCGCTATCTTCGTGTTGCTGTACCTGATTTTTCATTCCGCAACCGAGTCGTTCGTCCTCATCGTACCCACCCTGTATGCGGCTACCGGGGGCCTGCTTTTGCAATGGATACTTCACTACAATTTCAGCGTTGCGGTGGCCGTAGGCTACATCGCTTTATTCGGCATTGCAGTTGAAACAGGCGTCGTGATGGTCGTGTATCTGCACGAGGCGATCGAGCGAAGGATCTCTTCCGGCAAGGAATTGACGACCAAGGATTTAGAGGAGGCTGTCATTGAGGGAGCGGTGAAACGTCTCCGTCCGAAACTGATGACGGTGTGCGCCGTCTTGGCAAGCCTGGTCCCGATTCTTTGGGAGACAGGCGTCGGCTCCGACGTCATGAAGCCCATTGCCGCGCCCATTGTCGGCGGCATGATCACATCCACGATTCACGTACTCATTCTGGTCCCGGTCGTCTTCTTCATGATGAAGAAGCGGACGGTTGGGGGCTGCCCCGCGCCAGGGAAAGACGAATGAGATTGATTATCGAGATCCGAGGTCATTCACAATTGCTGCAATCCCGGTGGCGGCACGGGCGAGGCGGTCGTAATCGAGCTTTTCCGGAGTGTCCTCGGCTGTGTGGTAGTACGGATATCGATAAGGCGCCGTATCGGTGAGCATGAGAGCCTTATAGCCGAATTCCCAGAAGGCCCACTGATCGGACCAGGCGATACCGGGGATGGAGGCAGGAGCAGCGGCACCAGCTGCCGGCAAGGACGTCGCCCGGCGGAAGCTTCTGAGTGCTGAACGGAGGAGGCCTGCAGATTTAAAGTTGGAAACAAAGCCGAGAAAGTCACCGCGATTCGGGTAACCAGGATGGATGCTCACGGGATAGCTTTGGCTGCCCGGTTCAGTTGAGTAATAGCCGATGGTTTCCAGCGAGAGCATCGCGAGGACATTCTCTCCTCGTTCGCGACAACGCTTCGCGTACACGTAGCTGCCCATGTCTTTGGTCTGAAAGTAGGGCGGCTCCTCATTCGTAAAAAACACCCAGCGGATGGCGTGCCGGAATTTCTGGCGCGCAAAGTGACGCGCGAGTTCAAGACCCGCCGCGACTCCGCTGCCGTTGTCATTAGCGCCGGGAAACCCACCAGCGGTATCGTAGTGCGCACCCACGATTACGATGCCCTTCGCATTTGCGGTGCTGCTGCCCAGTTCGGCTTCGACGTTCTCGAACTTTTGTCCGTCCACTGAAAACGGCTGCCGCTCCGGACGGTATGAGCACGACCGGAGTTCGGATTCTATATAGTCTGCGGCTCTTCGCAGACCTTCGTAGCGAACTGCGTTCCGGCCTCCAATTGTCCCGGAGAGCATCTGTACGTGCGCCCGGATGCGCTCCCGCGATTCCAGCTCAGCCGGCGTGAGCGGCGCGAAACTCCGATGAGTGCGTTCAGTCGGCATGACACCGTTGCATTTAGCTTCGAAGGAAACCAATGCGCCCGATACCACAAGGGCCAGAAGCGCTATGGACTTCTTCACAATGGTGGGACGTCTTCTCGTTGAAAGCCGCTTCCGCCAAATGCCCGACCGCAGAATAGGAGCGGGAGAACTTGTCCATGCCCCTTCCTAAGCGGCTATCGGGAACACTGGTATTCCTTCTACTGTTGGTGGGGTTTCACGCCATATTGGGCCTGGAGAAGCAGGAGCCGATCGGTTCCGTTCGCGAGGTTTACAACGGCTCGCTCCGTCGAGATGTGGAGGTGAGTACTTTCCGTCATATCGATCAGCTGTTTCCGTCGAGCATCGTCCCGCATGGGAAGCTTACTTATCCGCTGCCCAAGAGCGCCAGGCCGTTGCGGGATTTGTCATTCACCTCAAGCGGCACAACCTACGGCCTCGAGGACTATCTGACACTGAACCGGGTGAGTGGGTTGCTCGTCATAAAGAGCGGGCAGATCGTACGCGAGGATTACAGGTTCGGCAACACGGATCAAACCCGATGGGTTTCCTGGTCCCTGGTGAAATCCATCACGTCTACGCTGCTCGGCGCGGCCATCAAGGATGGCTACATTGGCAGCTTGGACGATCAGGTTACCCGTTATTTGCCCCAGTTGTCGCGAAGTGCATACGCAGGAGTATCGATCAGGAATCTGGTTCAGATGGCTTCGGGCGTGGGTTGGAACGAGGCCTACACGGACCCAAGTTCAGATCGCCGTCACATGCTGGAGCTGCAGATACTGCAGCGTCCGGGTGCGATTTTGAACTTTATGGCCACGCTTCCCCGGGTTGCGCCGCCCGGCACGCGATGGAACTACAGCACGGGTGAGACGCATGTCCTGGGGGCGCTGGTCCGAGCTGCCGTGAAACGTCCTCTGGCCCAATACTTGTCCGAGAAGATTTGGGCGAAGCTGGGAATGGAGGCGGACGCGACCTGGTGGTTGGAGTCCCCTGGCGGATTAGAGGTGGGCGGAAGCGGACTGAGCGCACGGCTCCGCGATTATGGCCGATTGGGTGTATTTGTGTTGAGGGGCGGGAAGGCGGCAGGTGAGCAGGTCGTTCCTTCAGACTGGTTTCCAGATGCAGGAATGCCTAAGAGAGTCGGCCGGTTCCTCGTGCCTTACGGGTACATGTGGTGGAGCTTTGGCCCTGCATCCGGACCCGTTCATCAAGGCGCATTCGAAGCCATTGGCATCTTCGGCCAATTTATCTACATCAATCCACGACATAACGTGGTGATTGTGGTCTGGAGCGCACGTCAGAAGCCCACAGGGTCCACGATCATCGCCGATGAGGACTTCTTTTCGGCGATAGTGGCCGCCCTGGATCGATAAGCTCCGCCCAGGAGGGGCGCGGCGCCAAGTCGGCCGGTACCACGTGATGCGATCACGCTGGCAAAGTTCTAGTACTTTTATTTATTTTCATGGTACTATCCCGGGATGATCAGCTCTCTCCTGTATCGGTTTTGTCCCTTACTGTGTTTGGTCGTCAGCGCCAGTTCCCTTGCCGTGGCTCAAACTCTGACTTATACGGCAAATCCACCGCACGTGGAGGTTAGCCACGCCTCGGCTGCACCGTTCGCTATTCCGTTCTGCTCCACCAGTGATCCGGGGGTACCCACGCCCGGCATCCTTTATTGCTATGCGCCCTCCATGGTTCAGGGCGCATACAACTACACGCCGCTGTACCAACGGGGCATTAGGGGTGCCGGACAGACCATCGTGATTGTGGATGCTTACGGCAGTCCAACGATCGAGGCCGATCTTAAGACCTTCGACCGGGCATTCGGATTGCCTGACCCGGATTTCAGAATTATCTGCCCCTTTGGCTGCCCAGCCTTTAACCCCAGGAATCGGCCGCAGAACGAAGCAGGCTGGTCTCAGGAGACTACTCTCGATGTGGAATGGGCACACGCTGTGGCTCCGGAAGCAAAAATCGTCCTCGCGGTCGCGCCGACACCCAATGGTGACACCATCAACAATGTTGTGAAATACATAATCGGCGCCTATCCGGGCAGTATCATTTCGCAGAGCTTCGGTACTCCTGAAGCGACGATTCACGCCAATAATTCACAAGTCCGGCAGGCCCATGCAACATACGCCGCCGCTGTGGGGCAAGGGATCACGGTACTGGCGAGTTCTGGCGATTCGGGGGCAACCAATGGAGACTTCCCGATCGCAAATGCCTCGTATCCCGCTTCGGACCCTTTTGTTACTGGCGTTGGAGGCACCCAAGGATTGCCTGAAGGCAATCTGGTGAATCCGCCGGGCTGTAATGCGCTGCCCTGTTACGGCGCCGAAACGGTATGGAACGAGCCATGGAGCACTGGCGCGGCCGGTGGGGCCGAGAGTTCTCTTTTTGCGGCCCCTTCTTATCAGGACTCGATCGGTTCGCCGAACCGTTCGGTTCCCGACGTGGCGTATGACGCAGCCGTGGATGGCGGAGTGTTGGTGTATTACTCAGCAGAAGGACCTTCGACGGCAGGCTTTTACGTTTTTGGGGGAACAAGCGCTGGATCCCCCCAGTGGGCCGGGATTTTTGCCCTGGCTAATGACGCGCGAGCACAGGCCGGCAAAGCTCCGTTGGGCTTCGCCAATCCGGCCCTTTATTCGATCGCTGTACTGGGGTCCTACGCAGCGGATTTCCATGACATCACGGCAGGGAACAATACACTGGCCGGAACAACAGTGGGCTTTTCCGCACAGCCCGGATACGATCTGGCTACCGGATGGGGAACTCCGAATGTTGCCAATCTGGTCATGGATTTAGCAAACTATTAATTCAGTCCAAGCCGGGCGATGGCTGATCGAAGGCACCGCCCGGTCTTTACTCGCGGAGTTGCAGGGCCACGCCCTGGTAACGAACTTCCCGTAAAGCCGACGGACGACCGCTCACCCGGTATGATTTCTACGGCTGGAATTGCCGCCCCCGAAATTTGGCGCCATTATCACGAATCGACGAAGCATAGCCCGGAGTCTTTGAGGCAGGCACGACACGGCCTTGATTGGGCGAATATGCCCGATCCGTTTCGCCATTACGACGGCGTACCGGTGTTGGACCTCCCGGCTGATCCGCCCGCCCCGCAACAGCGTGCGCTCCAGGTCCTGGAAGGCTTTTCGGGCACAACTTCGGTCGAAGACGGAGCACATTTCTTATCAGAACTCCTGTTCTACTCGGCCGCGATTAGCGCTTCGAAGTTGGTCGCGTCCACCGGATACCGGTACGCACTCCGGGTGAATCCATCGTCAGGGAATTTGCACCCGACCGAGTTCCACTTCCTCACGCGAGGATTGCGGGATTGGCCGGATGGGCTGTATCACTATCGTCCGTCGTCACACATGGCGGAGCAGCGAGCGGTGGGCTGCCTGGAAACGAAGCTGACTCCCGACACTTCGCCGCTTTTATTTATTTTGACGAGCATTGCGTGGCGTGAGGCGTGGAAGTACGGCGAGCGCGCTTACCGGTACTGTTTACACGATATAGGCCATGCGTGGCAGGCCCTGGCGCTGGCCGCACGAGCCATGGGATGCAATGCCTATGCGCTGGGCCGTTTTCCCGACGACGAGGTGGCCCAATCCTGCCGCCTGAATGAGGATGAGTGGCCGATGCTGATTGTCGAGGTGCATGGGAGATTCATTCCAAGGGGCCGGCCGGAGAACCGCGATTTGGTGTGGTTCGAAGGGAAAGCGAATCAGCTCTCCCCGGAACCGATAAAGTTCCCGCTAATCAGTGCGATTCACGGCGCTACTCGACTTCCTGTCAGCACAGACGTGTCAAGTATGTTCCGCAGGAGCTCCCGCAGGAGTGCTTCCGCCAGCGGCGGTGAGTTCCATCTGCCCTCTCCGGATTCATCGAACCGCAGTTTTGGTGAAACAGTCAGGGCACGCCGCTCAGCGCTCGATTTCCTTGGCGGAGCACACACGATATCGCTGGCGCAGTTGGCGACAATTCTCCATATTGCGACTCAGCCATTATCCGCCGATTTCGCGGATGGCCGCTTCGTCGATCTTTATCTATACGCGCATCGTGTCGGCCAGTTACCGCCCGGCCTGTACAGGTATTGGGAGGAGAGCGCCACCATCGAGAAGATCAGGGGTGGAGACCAGCGAGTAATGGCTGCCGGCCTGAGCCTCGGCCAGCAGCTTGCAGGCAACGCCTGTGTGACGTTTTCGATGGCCGGCGATCTTGAGACGGCGACCAAATTGCATGGCAACCGCGGCTATCGCTACGCCCACTTCGAAGCAGGCGCGATTGGCCACCGCCTTTATCTCGCCGCTGAGGCCTTGGGGCTAGGGGCAACGGGCATTGGCGCCTTCTACGATGACGAGGTGAACCGTTATCTCAACCTGGATCGCGAACCACGCCAGGTGCTTTATCATTTCGCGATTGGGTATCCGATTCCAGACCCGCGCCTTTCCGCAAAGAGCAGTGGACGTGAACCTGCATGATAGGGCTCATCGTACATGGCGACAACCACTTCGTCACGCGCGGGCCACTCCCGGACCGGGAAACGGCTTTAGCGCTTGTTCAGCACTGGACTCTTATTCGAATCGGCGCATCGACACCAGCAGGACTTGACCGATGGCGAATCAGCTCGCAAGAGTTTCGGGAGAACTTGGAATGGGCGGTCGTTGTGCCGGGAGATAACGAGCATTCGCCTGCGGTGGTGCAGTTGCTGGCCGAACTTGCTGCGCGGGGGATTGCAATCCACGATGCTCGCGTCGAGATTTGGTAGAGATTTCCAGTAGGCCGATGAAATGCTTCCGCCATCACGGCCGAATTGCCAAGCTCCGAGGGAGCGTGTTGGAGCAAAACATAGACGGTTCCGGCACCGAAGAAGCGCTGCTGACGTGGGAAGCTGGATAGAGTGCCTTCCTTCAGCTCTATTCTTCTGCTGCACGGTTATCTGCTTTTGTTTTGCTACGTCTTCGCTGTGCAGGCTGGTGTTCCCGTGCCTTCGGATCCAGTTCTACTCATCATGGGGGCCGCTGTCGGTGACGGGCGGTATTCTTTCGGTGTCGCGCTTGCGGTCGCTGTTGCTGCCGCCTTGTCAGGCGACATCCTTTGGTACCAATTGGGCCGATGGCGAGGCCGTTCCATTTTGAAGCTAGTCTGCAGGTTCTCACTCGAACCCGACATTTGTGTCCGGAAAACCGAACGCGGATTCATGAAACGCGGAGCCTGGGCGTTACTGTTCATGAAGTTCGTTCCGGGGACCAGCCTGATCTCCACTCCGCTCGCGGGTGCCATTGGAATGCCGAGATGGCGATTCCTTTTCGCTGACGCGGCGGGCGCAATCCTTTGGTCGGCGACGTACCTGGCTGTGGGGGCGCTGTTTCATCGTCAGGTGGACCGGGTGATTGTTCTTCTCGGCCTGTTCGGCCGTCGCGCCGGCTTCATCTTAGCCGCATTGCTGATTTCCTTCGTTCTATGGCGTCATTTTCAGCGAGTGCATTTCCGTCGGCAATTGCGGGTTAATCGCATCAGTCCGAGCGAGGTGCATTCCATGATGGGCAACGATCCGCCGCCGATCATTGTTGATTTGCGGAGCCCAGGAGAGGTCGAGAGTTCGGGACGCAAGATAGCCGGTGCCCAAGTACTTCGTCCGGCGGAGCTTCGCGCCCATTTCAAGGAGTTCCTCGGAGACCGGGAAGTCATTCTGTACTGTACCTGACCAAACGAAGCGACCAGCGCCCGTGTGGCGCTACAGTTAAAGCGGGCCGGAGTTCGCAAAGTGCGTCCGCTACACGGAGGGTTCGACGAATGGCTGGAGCTGAATCTGCCGACGGAAGCAATCTCGATGCCGGCAAACCCGCCGGTTGAACCTCAACTGGAGGAAGCTCCCAGGGAGGGCGGCCCATCTATAAGGCGGTGAGGGCAATGGCAAACACGTATTGGTTCGATCCGCTCGGGCGGGAGGGGCCTCATGGAGTGTTTGGTAATGCTCTATCGCAGCGGTAGAATCATTGTTAAAGGTGGATAATGCCTATTAATCTGACTGTCAATGGGCGGGCAAGCACCGTCGACGTCCCGGCAGACACCCCCCTGCTTTGGGTGATCCGGGATGTTTTGAATCTACATGGAACCAAGTACGGATGTGGCATTGGGCAGTGCGGCGCTTGTACGGTGCATCTGGGCGGACAGCCAGTGCGTTCGTGTTTAACGCCGGTATCCAGCGCTCATAATGTAAGCATCACGACGATTGAGGGCCTTTCTCCAGACGGCTCCCATCCGCTGCAGCAGGCGTGGCGGGAGATGGACGTGCCGCAATGCGGGTACTGCCAAGCGGGCCAGATTATGTCGGCTGCCGCTTTGCTGACCAAGAAGCCGAATCCAACGGACGAGGACATCGACAGCGCAATGAATGGCAATCTCTGCCGGTGCGGAACATATTTGCGAATAAGGAAAGCAATCCACAAGGCGGCTTCCCTGGGCGCACATGGTTCCGCTCAGAGCGCGGAGCTTGTTGGCGATCAGGCGAATTCGATAGAGGGAGGGCTGTAAGATGCCGCTGAGTCGTCGCTCATTTCTACAAGTCACTGCTCTGGCCGGGGGAGGTGTCCTGCTCGGCACTTATATCGAGCCCAAAGCCGCGGCCCAACAGCAACAGCCGCAGGCGCCGCTGACGCCGAATACTTTTATCAAGATCGGGGGCGACGGAACCGTCACCCTCATTTCGCGAAATCCGGAGATTGGGCAGAACATCAAGACGATGCTGCCAATGCTGATCGCTGAAGAACTTGACGTGGATTGGAAAAACGTCAAGGTGGAACAGGCCGATTACGACCCGAAGTATGGGCTGCAATCGACGGGCGGCAGCCGCGCCGCTTCCAACAACTGGGTACCCATGCGCCAAGTGGGAGCAGCCGGACGCATGATGATGATTGCGGCGGCAGCGAAGAAATGGGGCGTGCCGGAATCCGAGTGTTACGCTTCCAATGGCCGTGTGTATCATCGACCGACTGACCGTTCGCTTTCTTATGGGGAACTTGCGGCGACGGCTGCAACCCTGCCGCCTCCCGACCTCAATTCCGTAAAGCTGAAGGAAGCCAAAGAGTACAACATCATTGGACAGCCAACGCCCAGCGTGGACATTCCGGACATTGTCAGCGGCAAGCCGATTTTCGGTATCGACTTCACTATGCCAGGAATGCTCTACGCGGCCTACCAGAAATGTCCCGTTTACGGCGGCAAAGTGGTAAGTGCCAACCTGGACGAAATAAAGAAGATGCCTGGCGTGCGGCATGCATTTGTCGTAGAAGGCGCCGTGGATAACGTTGGTCCGGTGATGTTGGGCGATCCGGGCCTGGAGCCGGGAATAGCGATTGTCGCGGACACATGGTGGGCGGCGCAGACGGCACGGAAAAAGCTCAATGTGCAATGGAACGAAGGTCCGGCGGCACAGCAGAGCACTGAAGGCTTCGCCAAGCACGCCCAAGAGTTAGCGAACCAGCAGCCCCAGCGTACGTTGAAGAACGACGGCAATGTAGAGGAGGCGCTGAAGAATGCGAAGGTACTGGAAGCAGCTTACTCGTATCCTTTCATTTCGCACGCTCCGCTGGAGCCGAGAAACTGCAGCGCGCATTTCAAGGACGGCAAGCTGGAGATCTGGTCTACTACACAGCAGCCGGCCCGTGGGCGTCAATTGACTTCGAAGATCCTGGGAATTCCCGAAGACAACATCACTATCCATTTGTTGCG
>DATIMM010000054.1:0-23542 GCA_035475295.1 Bryobacteraceae bacterium | reverse complement strand
AGTAACTGGGGTGTCCATCGAGGGTGGATACAAGCACTTGATGCTGAGCGATGGCCGAGAGATCGTCACGCGGACCATGCTGGCCGCGACTGGGATGGAGTATCGCGAGCATCCTGCGACGGGAGTGGCGGACTACACAGGTGCGGGGGTGTATTACGGAGCGGCGACCACGGAGGCGCCGGCATTCACCGACCGGTGTGTTCTGGTGATCGGCGGTGGAAACTCGGCCGGACAAGCGGCCCTGTATCTGGCGCGCTACGCCAAGAGTGTACAGATTGTGGTCCGCCGCGAATCCCTGCACGCCACGATGTCGAGATACCTCGTCGACCAGATCGAAAAGACACCGAACATATGCCTCAGAGTTCGGACTGAGCTCGAACGTGTCGAAGGGGGCGGACACGTGGAAGGCGTCACGCTCAAGCTGGACGACGGCACGAGCCAGAACGAGGAAATCGACGCGGTGTTCCTGTTCATCGGCACCAAGCCACGAAGCGATTGGCTCCTTTCCGACGTGCTGCGCGACACCAGGGGGTTCGTGATCACCGGGAGGGATCTGCCGGCAGAGACCGAGTACGCACGCATCTGGAAGGAGCGTCGGGAGCCAATGTCCCTCGAGACTAGCGCGCCCGGCGTGTTCGCGGCTGGCGACATTCGCGCCGGCGCCATGAATCGCGTCGCGTCAGCCGTGGGGGAGGGATCCATGGTAGTACGATTCGTTCACGAATATCTGGCGCTGACCTGACTCAGACCCCTGGTCTATTGTCGCCCTTTCGGAGCTGAGTGAAATTTTAGGGCGAGGTTAACGTACCTGCGGTAGGGCCCCTGATAGTATGCGTCCCTTTGGAGACCCGATAGCTGGGCCCCTCCCCCGTCCGCTCGCTGGTTTCGCAGCACTGCCAAAGGAGCCTCCTTCACCAGCTTCGGATCGGCTTTGGCCCAGAACAATCCAAGCAGCTTCCAGTTCTGGTCCGACGTATTCCCGGCGTTCGCCTTCGCGAGCCATTGACCCGCGCTCTGTACCCTTCTCTCGAATTCAACTCGACGTCCTTCTAGCCGGTACAACTGCAAGGCGCGCAGAGAAAGAGCCGTCGCTTCAATATCTCCATTCTCGATCGAGGTCGCACAGCCCAGATACTCCAAGTTCCATCCACATTCTGCTTGTTCGCCAGATTATGAACCAGTGCGTCGGTTACTGTATCCGGGCGGTAACCTTGGGCAGCAAGCGCCATCAGAGCGTAAGGAGCAGTGGTCTGCAGGTCCGGAATATTGTCTCCGTTCTCGATGAGTAACTCGCTTGCAGGTTTCAGCAGACTCAGAAGACTCTTCTGCTCTCTGTCAATAGCTACTTCATCAGTCTTATGACCTTGCTTGCGAGCCGTTCCTGCTCCCATGGCGGGCAGCATATTGT
The DNA here is from genome assembly GCA_035475295.1 of Bryobacteraceae bacterium. Classification (GTDB taxonomy): domain Bacteria; phylum Acidobacteriota; class Terriglobia; order Bryobacterales; family Bryobacteraceae; genus Bog-105. The sequence goes on along the minus strand of DATIMM010000054.1, from coordinate 22,134 downwards.
TGTGGCACAACACGCAACCTCTCTGTTTGAATACCTCTGGACCACCCTTTTGGAGTATGGGTAGACTTCTGCTAATCGCAACGTAGAGATCCTGATTGTCTGAAGATGAAATCGAAGCATGCGCATTGGTCGAGACCACACCAGGTGAGGCGGCCAGGGCCCGGAGGAAACTCACCACCTCTGTATTCCCTCGGCGTGACGCCAAGTGAGAGCCGTTTCTCTCATTTTGTTCCTGTACTTGATTTCGGCCCCGCAATCGATCATCATCTTGACGAGCGGAAGATTTGGCTGGTATGCGAATACAGCCCACATCAGCGCGGTGTTGCCCCATATATCCTTGTCCTTGACTTTTGCTCCCCGGGCGATCAGCAACGAAGTCATTTGCAGATCTGTTCGCATCGCGGCCAGAATGAGTGCGGAAAAACCGGCCGAATTGGACGCATTGACGTCCGCCCCTCTCGCGATCAGTAGTCTTGCGTTTCCGCTGTTGTGAGACGCAATGGCGTTTAGCAGGGCGGTGCTACCGTTCTTTCCCCTGACATTCACATCCACTCCCCGTTTGAGTAGGGCGGTTAGTGCCTGGCCGTCGCGCGCCTTCGCGGCCTGAATCATAACTGGGGTTCCGCCTTTGCCAATCGGGATAACTGGAATGCGCTGCAAGTCAACTTTCACGGCCACGCGCGCTCCGTGTGCCAGTAGATAAGAAACCACCGGCCCCGCCCCATCACGGCTTGCCGCCACTAGCAAAGCTGTTTTGCCTAGTTTTGAGCGTGCGTTCACATCAGCGCCATGCTCGACCAACAGCTTCACCTTGTCCAGACCGCTGGTTCCCCAAACAAGAGCGGTAGCTCCGAATGCATTCACGGCGTGAGGGTTTGCGCCCGAAACATCTCGGCGGTTGCTGATCGCGAGTCCACCGGGGCTGCATAGGTCAATAGTCCGAGACAGATAAAATGCAAGGCCTTTCGCAAAGATCATCATCCCCTCCCACCTCGATACGCCTAGGAAAGTGCCCGAAGATCTCATGATTGGGTTTTAGAACTTAGGAAAGGCAATCTGCGCGTTACGGGTTCGTGCGAGGATCGGCTACACGCGGCAGCCGTCGGGCGCGGCGCAGGACTGTGGACTTGGGGTCAGTTACTCTTCCACATTGGGCAGCCGAAGGTTCTCGCCGTCTAAAAGAGTTTCCGAACAGCGGGATCGAGGCAGCTCAAATCCTGATGGTGGATGTCGGGACCAGCGATCACTTAACGGTTGACTCAGTTCTTTATGAGAGAACAAGCGTGGATTTCAAGCACAAGAGGCGCACGATAGCTATCGCTGGGCGGAAACTCCAGTCCTGAATTTCGTGATATCGGCTGATAAGACTATGGCCAAGAGCCGCGGGGACGTAGGAATCTGGCACGAGACCTACTTGGTGCCTGCGGGACAGTACAAGGCGATCTACAATGAGATGCCACTTTGGGCTAGGCCACGTAGAAAACCTTGTTCGAGCGTTGGGGAGCAGAGGGTCAGCCGGGAGCCGACTCACTGAACAAATCACCAAAGTGGACCCCCCTGATGGCCAGTGCGAAGCTAACCACACTGAATGACGAGATCGGCGGCCATCTCGGCGCCACACGTAGAATCAGCAAGGGGCTCCTTTCAGGACTCCTTGGCCACCGCGAGGCCGGGGTCTATACCCTGCGGAAAGATTCGAGCGACCACGCGTCAGTAGCGGGGCTGTGACGAAGTATATAGATGTTCTGATCATCGGCCCGCAATTTGAAGTACGTGTCGTCGGGCCCGTACCAGCGATCCAAAATCTCCTTCACAATGTATTCGTGTTCACCGAGCCGAAAACGAATTGGACGCTCGTCCGCCTTTGCCCCCGAGTAACACTGCACCTGCATACCTTATTCTCACGCGAGCATAATCCAATCTGCATTGGACGCGCATTCAATTCAGGGTGAATGGTGAGTCCTTCGGTATGCCGCCAAGGTTCGGGCCCCGTTTTGCTGGGGAATTGGCGAGAGTTGGGAGTTCTTGGAACCGTTGGCAATCCACCTTAGTCCGTAACGCCAACAGATTCTTCTGAAGGACCGTACTCGGTTGCTGCGGCCGCCAGTGATTCCTAACCTCTGGGTATGCACTCTTTCCCGAAACTCCTTCTTCTCGCCGCGACATCCCTGTTGGGAGCTCAGCTCGCGGTTTGTGATTCTTTGTATAGTTTCACTAGTGCCAACCAGACTTTCTTCGATGCTCCAGCCACACTCGGATTTGTATTCACCGCGAACAGTTCGTTCCAGGTGGATTCTCTGGGGTGGTTCGATGCTACGGGCGAGGGCTTCTCAAGCCAGCACACGATCGGGCTTTTTGATTCCGCAGGGACCCTGCTAGCCTCCACCACTCTTTCCACCAGTACAAGCGATACCATCGACGGGGGCTTCCGCTACCACTCAATCGCGCCGATCACGTTGACTGCCGGCAGCGAATATACGCTTGCCGGTACATCAGGCGGACCAATGGACAGCTGGACAGTTAATGACCTCGTGAACGACTTTGCGGTGAATCCTGCGTTCACAATCGGCCCAAACGCTGCGCGGTTCTCGTATGGCACCGAACTGGTGGACCCTGATTCGCATTTCTCCGACTATCTGGTGTATTCGGGACCGAACCTCGAAGGCCAGGAGCTTATTTCTGCCACTCCGGAACCCGCCAGCTTTCTGCTTGTGGCGATTGCTGCATCTATATTACTTATTTCGCGACAGCTTCGTACACTGTGGCAACTCGGGCGTAGCCAGGACTGAATTGTCCGCTAGAAAACCTTCGTCGGAATGGCGGTGTGAGATTCCCGGGAGCTTACGGTGGTAACTATTGCCGGAGGTGTGGTCCGATTTTTGCGTAGCCGACTCTGCCCACCCACCTTGCTGAGTGTTCACTCTTGAGCAGAAGAGAGTGGTTCAGACGATTTGGGTGACCTTCGGCGAAGAGGCATGTCTGAATAGAGGAAGGCGTTAGATACCAGACGTTGTGCCTGGAAGATGCGCTTCTGAATCCCAGGTATGCTGCTGGAACGTAATTAGGATCAGATCGCTTGTCGCTTGACTTGATTCCCTATTTCTACTATTGTGGAACTATGGAATCAGGGACCACACCCCAGCCCAACCCCGCGGTTTCCGACAATGGCGTTCCACGATGCGACACCAATCAGCGCAACTCATTTAGTAGCTCGGTTCTCACCGATAGGTTCGTCGATGAACTGAAGAAGCAGTCCCCGGAAGGCTGTCTGCTCTGTTCGTTCGACGCCTGGGATCAGGAGGAGTGGGACTGATGGCAAAAACTAAGAACGAACCCGACGTAGCTCGGTATGCGGATATGTTCTCTGCGATGGGAACGGAGCCGCGCCTTCGCATCATGCGACTGCTGCTCTCTGCTCACCCGCAAGGGATGGTCGCCGGGGATATCAGCGCGGAGTTGGACATTCCGGCTTCCACACTCTCTCATCACCTTGACAAGCTCAAGAATGAAGGCCTCATAAGGGTGCGCCGGGAAAGCACGTACCTCTGGTATTCGGCCAACGCCGACACGCTTCAAGAACTGCTCGGTTTTCTCTACGCCGAATGCTGTACCCGCAATCGAGCGATTGAGCCGCAGGCCATCGTCCAGCTTTGCAAATAACCCAAGGAGAAACCAATGGAAGTGAAGGAAATAGTCAAGGAGAAATATGGCGAGGCCGCACGCCGCGTCACGAGCGGAGGAAACAACGGATGCTGCGGCGCCAGTTCAGCCCTGGATAACTGCTGCGATCCCATCACTTCGAACCTATACGACGAAGCCCAGGCAGGGCAGATTCCCGAAGAAGCGCTGAAAGCGTCACTCGGCTGCGGCAATCCGACCGCACTCGCCCAGCTTAGCCCCGGTGAAACCGTCCTCGATCTTGGCTCTGGCGGCGGCATAGATGTATTGCTCTCCGCGCGCCGTGTGGGACCTACTGGCAAAGCATACGGGCTCGATATGACGGACGATATGCTCGCCCTCGCGCGTGAGAACCAGCGCAAGTCGGGCGTGGAGAACGTCGAATTTCTGAAAGGCGAGATCGAACATATCCCGCTACCCGACCACAGCGTGGACGTGATTATCTCCAATTGCGTGATTAATCTTTCGGGCGATAAGGATCAGGTGCTGCGCGAAGCCTTCCGTGTGCTGAAACCAGGCGGCCGCTTCGCGGTATCAGACGTGGTGGTGCGCGGTGAAGTGCCAATCCAGGTTCGCCGCAGCATGGAATTGTGGGTGGGCTGCGTGGCGGGAGCGCTGCAAAGCTCCGAGTATACGGACAAGCTTGCAAAGGCCGGTTTTTCCGCCGTTGAGATTGAGCCCACGCGAGTCTACGATATTCAGGATGCCAGAGCTTTCCTTTCAGCCAAAGGAATCGAGGTGGACGCCATCGCACCGCAAGTCGAAGGTAAATTTATGAGCGCCTTTGTTCGGGCCGTCAAGCCCGCCAACTGCTGCGCTCGGGGCTGCTGCGCGTGAATCAATCAGTTATAGAACCAGTCAAAGCCAGCGGGGGGCTTAGCACGTTTGAGCGCTACCTGTCGGTGTGGGTGGCACTCTGCATGGCGACAGGTGTCATCCTGGGCAAACTGCTTCCTGCATCCATCGCGAGCCTGCGCGGGATTGAGTTCGGATCGGGGAGCCAGATTAACGCGCCGGTCGCGGGTCTGATTTGGCTGATGATTACGCCGATGATGATGAAGGTTGACTTCTCATCGGTGCGGAATGTCGGCAAGCGTCCTGCCGGGCTGCTGGTCACACTATTTATCAATTGGGTGGTGAAACCCTTCTCGATGGCGCTCTTGGCCTGGGGCTTCTTCCGTGTGGTGTTCGCACATTTCATCACGACGGCGGAAGCGGATCAATACATAGCGGGCTGCATCATCCTGGCTGCGGCACCCTGCACAGCCATGGTGTTTGTCTGGAGCCATCTCACGAGGGGCGATGCCGCCTACACACTCGTGCAGGTGTCGGTGAACGACCTTATCATGCTCCTGCTGTTCGTGCCGATTGTGCAGCTTCTGGTACATGGCGCCTCGTCGCTAACCGTGCCATTCAACGTACTGCTGACTTCGGTCATTGTCTTTATCGTCGTGCCGTTGCTAGCCGGCGTGCTGCTGCGCTCTTTCCTGCTGCGCCGTCGTGGCCAAGTGTGGTTTGAATCAGTACTACTGCCGAAATTTGCACCGGTCACAATCGTGGCACTCTTAGCAACGCTGGTACTGATCTTCGCTTTTCAGGCGGATAACATTACAGGTCGTTTCTTTCACGTGGTGTTGATCGCTGTTCCCATTACGCTACAGGTCTATTTCAATGCCGGCTTGGCTTACGTTTTCATGAAGTGGCTCAAAATAGAGCATTCGGTTGCAGCTCCCGGTGCGCTGATCGCCGCTTCCAACTTCTTTGAGTTGGCCGTCGCAACGGCCATTGCTCTCTTCGGTCCTGAATCCGGGGCCGCGCTGGCGACGGTGGTTGGCGTCCTGGTCGAAGTGCCAGTGATGCTCTCGGTCTGCGCGGCCTGCAATCGCACCCGTCACTGGTTTCCTACTCCTGTACGAGGCAACGTATGAAGAAACGTGTCCTGATTCTCTGCACAGGCAATTCCGCCCGTAGCCAGATGGCCGAAGGACTGCTCCGTCATTATGCCGGGGATGCCTTCGAGGTGGAAAGTGCGGGAACCAAGCCGGGTACTATTCGCCCTGAAGCCATTACAGCCATGCGCGAGATCGGCATAGACATAAGCGGCCATCGATCAAAGCATGTGGATGCGTTCGAGGGGCAGCACTTCGATTACGTGATTACGGTCTGCGACAACGCTAAGGAAAGCTGCCCCATATTCTCAGGGACTGTCGAGCGTCTGCATCACAGCTTCGATGATCCGCCCCCACCATCAGAGGGCACCGACGAGGAACGGATGGCAGCCTTTCGCCGCGTGCGCGATGAACTGCGCAGTTATTTAGACGCATTCGCGCGCATATTTCGTGGCAGCTGAGTGCGTCGTTGACGACACAGATCAAGGGCATGGCCCACTTGAGGACTGTAATCTGACAGGGCTGCTCGGGTCAAGGAATCACGCCGTCACTTTAAAGAGCTCATTTGCTTCGGCATAAGGCATAGCTCCCGCCAGCATCGTTTGATATTCACCGGCGCCCATCAGTTCATCGGCGATCCGGCGTGTGAGTCCCATCGTGGATCTCGTAATACCCGAACCTACACTCAGACGCGCCACACCCAACTCTTTCAGGCGCGCTACGGACGGGGTGCCTGGCCCTACGAGGACGTTCAGCGGAAACTCCAGTACATTCACAAAACGCTGGATCAAATTCGCGTCTGTGATGCTCGGCACAAATACGCAATCGGCTCCAGCATCGATATAGTGTTTCAGGCGGTGGCAGGCCGCGTCAAAGCGCTCCTCAGGATCACCGATCTGCGCCAGATAATATTCAGTCCTGGCATTGATCACGATATGCACTCCCAGTTCGTCGCCGGTGCGCCGCAACGTTCGGATGCGCTCGACCTGTTCTGCTAGTTTGACTAGCTGTTTAGAGCCCTGCTTATCAATGTCTTCCAGATTCAACCCAACAGCACCTGACTCCACAAGCGCGGCCGCGGTCCGGGCCATATCTCCGTAACCCGCCTCTAGATCTGCCGTGACAGGCACGCGGACACAACGAGCGATTCTTGTCACGGCGTCGATCATCTCCGCTTGCGGAATGTGTTGCCCGTCCGGATAACCGAGAGAGAAAGCCACGCCGCCACTCGTTGTTGCAATCGCGGGGAAACCAGCCTCTTCGAAAATCCGTGCACTCGCGGAGTCCCAGGCATTTGGCAGGATGAGGACCTCCGGTCCTCTGTGCAAATCGCGCAGTATCTCTGCCTTTTTATGTGAATCTATGGCTTTCATCTAGTATGCAGGCTAGCAGCCGGCGGCTGCGGCATCCACAAACGATGACTCAGTAAGTGACGCTTCGATGCTAGATAAAAGGCTATCGCACAGACGGGCTAGTCCGAGCCGATTACTCGTTGCGTAGCGCCGTCATGGGCTCAATTCGCGTGGCCCGACGCGCCGGAACAAACGCTGCGAGTAGTGTCGCTAGACCGAGCACGACGGCTACGCCAGCGAAAGTTGCAGGATCAGTTGGCTGCACACCGTACAACATCCTGGCCATCAGCTTTGATACCAGTACAGCGCCGGCAACGCCCGCCGCCATGCCCGCCAGGGCCTGCCCAATCGCCTGTAGTCCTACCATTCGAAGCACATCGGCCCGGTTTGCGCCGAGGGCGATACGAATCCCAATCTCGCGCGTGCGCCGGGATACTGAATAACTCATGACGCCGTAGATGCCAACAGCCGCCAGAAGGAGCGCAACCGCGCCAAACAGGCCGAGCAGGAGCATCTCGAAACGGGGCTGCGCGTTGGCTTCGGCGATCACTCGTTCCATCGTGGAAACCTCAGAAATAGCAAGATTCCTGTCGAATGACCAGACGGTCTGCTTTACGGCAGACGCCAGATCAGCAGGATTCCCGTCGCCGCGCACCACCAGCGTGATATAGGTCATGTGGACCGCCAACTTGGTCCCACCTTCTCCCAGAAAAGCGGGGGTTTGGAGCGCAGCGATGTAGATCTCAGGGTAGGGCGCCGATGCCCAGTCCATCTGTTTGGCATTAGCAACCACGCCAGTAACGGTCAGCCAGGTTGGCTGGCTACTCTTTTCCTCATCAATCGCGATGCGTTTGCCCACAGGATCTTCTCCGGGCCAGTATTCGCGTGCCGCTCGTTCATTGATGACCACCACCCCCGGTGCGCGGGCGTCATCGCCATCGGTGATGGCGCGGCCGCGCCGTAACGGAAGCTGCATGGTTTGGAAATAGCCCGGCATAACGATGCGGTAAACGGCATCAGGTCCTTCGCCCGGCCTCGGCTTCGGACGGCCCTCGATCTCGAACGCCCGGTCCCACATGTCCCCTGCCAGCGGCAGATGGTTGATTGCACCGGCAGAGTTCACGCCGGGCAGAGTCCGGACTTTCTGAAGGAGGTGACGGTAAAAAATCGCACGCCGATTTGGTTCGGCTTCGGTTGTTCCGGCTACGGACACGACCATCGAGAGTACGTTGTGCGGATTGAATCCCGGATCGACCGACTGTAGAACAAAGAAGCTCCGGATCATGAGCCCCGCTCCGATCAACAGTACGAATGCGAGCGCGAACTCGGAAGCCACAAGAAAACTCCGCAACCGGTTGCGGCGAATGCCATCACTGTCCCCGCGGCTGCCCTCTTTGAGCGCGTCGCTCAGGTTTCCGGCGGCGGCATGCATCGCCGGAGCCAGCCCGAATACTAAGGCCGTCAACACCGTAACGGCGAGCAGGAAAAGCAAGACGTAGTGATCTATGGCCAACGTCTCCACATGCGGAATGTATTCAGGACTGAGCGCGACCAGCGTCTTTGTCCCGGCGAGGGCAAGCAGGAGACCCATAAATGCGCCGATAGCCGCCAGCAGTAAATTTTCCGTCAGAAACTGTGCGATCATCCGCGGGCGGCCGGCCCCCATCGCCGTACGCACCGCGATTTCCTTCCGGCGATCAGAGGTGCGCGCCAGAAGCATGTGAGCAACATTTGCGCACGCGATCAGAAGCACGAATCCTACTGCTCCTAACAGCAGTAGGAGTGGCCGTTCGATCTTGCCGACAACGTTTTCCTTTAGCGGAGTTACGCTGACCCAGCGGTTCGTAGCAGGATACTGTTTCTCCAGGCGACTGGTAATCGTCGCCACTTCGGCCCGAGCTTGCGCCAGCGTAACACCTGCCTTCAATCGTGCGAAAACGCGCAGGTGGTTGCCGCCGCGGTCGTGAATACTATCCCCAAATGCATCCGGCACCCACAACTCGGCGTGCGTAGCCCAGAATGGCGCAAAGTGGAACGACGGTGGCATCACACCAACCACGGTGTAAGGCTCACCATCGAGGGTGACCGACTTGCCTAGCAGGTTGGTGTCGCGGTTGAATCGCCGCAGCCACAGGCGATAACTCAGTATTACCTCGTGGTCCGAACCTACCTGATCCTCTCCTGGGACAAACAGCCGGCCCAACAGCGGCTCGACGCCCAGAAGCGGCAGCAAGTTCCGGGTGACCTTCAGGCCGTAAAGGTGTTCCGTCGGGTTGCTGTCGGATGGATGGGCGTTAGTGAGGTTCGGGCTCCAATAGTCAGCCGCTCCCATCGCCTCGAACGACCGGCTTTGGTCGCGCCAATCAATATAGTTGGCTGTCGCCACTGGGCCAGTGCCGTGGTGCAGAAGCGTAACGAGGCGGTCCGGATCCTTGTACGCCAGCGGGCGGAGCAAGACGGAACTTACGACACTGAAAATTGCCGTATCTGCGCCGATTCCCACTGCCAGTGCGGTCACCGCGACCAGCGTAAATCCGGGTGTCCGCAACAAGCTCCGTGCGCCGAAGCGTACGTCCTTGATAAGGTGCTCGATCCAGATAAACGAACGCGCTTCGCGATGCAGTTCTTTGGCCTGCTCCACTCCGCCATAAGCGCGGCGGGCGGCCTGCTTTGCCTGTTCCGGAGATGATCCCCGGCGCTCGAATTCTTCTTGCAGCATCGCGAGGTGGGACTGAATTTCGCGGGCTAATTCGCGTTCTGCAGTTCGGCTTCGGAACAGGTTCGCAAGTCTGGACAAGAATCGACGCATGGCTCACGCTCCTTCGGAAATAAGCTTGTCCACCAGACCCGACATTCGCCGCCACCGAAGCGTTTCCTCTGCCAGAGCCTTCTCCCCTGCCCTGGTGATCGAATAAAATTTCGCCTCTCGGTTGCTGTCCGTCTTGCCCCACGCACCCTTAATGTGACCCTGTTGCTCCAACCGCACCAGAGCCGGATACAACGTACCCTGATTGAGGCGCAGCAGATCGTTGGAAAGCTGCTGGAGCCGCATCGCAATCGCATAAGCGTGTAATGGACCCATCGTTTGAACCGTCCGCAGAACAATCAAATCCAGCGTTCCCTGCAGCACGGCGATCCGATCAGCACTTTCACTTGGCATCCAAGTAAACCCTCTGGATCAACTATGGAGCCCTTTCACTTGATTGTCAAGTGCAAAGTCGACGCACCCAGTATCCGCCGCAGTACGTGCATGCGGCAGTCCGGATTCAGACGAGTTTTTAAGGTTACCAGTGCGATAAAGATCGCGGCTGTTAATGACGAGGCAAGGTGTTCGAAGTAGGCACGAACAAATTCCCTACTGGTCGGCGAGGGCTTCCATGGGGGACACATGGGCCGCCCGCTGGGATGGCACCAGGCAAGCCGCGAGAGATACCGCTCCCATAATGCCGACCGCCCCTGCGAGCGCTGCCCAATCCAGTGCGGGAACATGAAAGAGAATCGTCTGCATGGCCTGCCCGGTCAACCACGCTCCGACCAGACCAAGCAGTGCGCCTGCCACAAACAACCGCACAGCCAGCGCGAAGAACTGTGCCCGAATTTGCTCCGGCCGCGCTCCCAACGCAATTCGCACGCCAATCTCACGGCGGCGCTGCGCCACCGCATAACTCAGTACGCCATACGTACCGAGAGCGGTGAGCAACACGGCTATCGCAGAAAACAGACCAGCCAGCAGTGCCGGTGAGCGACGTGCCACCAGACTGTCATCAATGCGCTCCTCCATCGATTGGAGATTGTTGACCGAAAGGTCGGGGTCTATCTGCCGAACCGTCTTTTGGAGAATCAATTTGAGAGATTCACGCGGAAGAGCGCCGCGCGCGGCCACGAAGATGTTGTTGTCGGGGCGATAAATGTAGGGATAATAAATGGCACCTTGTGCCGCCTCGTCAGTAAGCCCGGCTTGCTTTACGCTGCCTACAACGCCCACGATCGTGAATGCTTGCCCATCTGTGCCCTCGGCGGAGCCTTGAAACAGACGCCGTCCGAGAGCGCTGGAGTGGGGCCAGTAATAGCGCGCGAAGTCCTCGTCGACCACGCAGACTCGCGGCCCGCGGCGAGAATCAGCTTCCGCGAGAAATCGCCCTGCCACCAAAGAGAAGCCCATCGCACGAAAGTAATCCCCGCCAACGCCGTAAGAGTAGTGCCCGCGCGGTGATTCGCCAGGCCGTAGAGCGCGTCCTTTGATCTTAACGGCACTCTTCCCATTTTTCCCGCTGAACGGAACATTATTAGCAACGCCGGCCGCTACGAGGCCTGGTTTTCCGCGAAGCTGGTCTACTAACCTTTCCGTAAATGCTAGACCGGCGGAGGCGGCCGGATACTTATTCCCGACCAAGGATATCTGTCCCGTAAGAACGTGATCGGCGTGGAAGCCGGGAGACACGGCCATCGCACGTTTGAGACTGAGCCCCAGCAGGCCCGCTCCGGCCAGCAGCATGAGAGCCAGAGCAATTTGGCCTACGATGAAACTGTGCCGGAGGCGCTGAGCGGCCCGATTGCTCGTACCGCCGCGCGTCTCGGCTTGCAATCCGTTCGCCGGACTCGCTCGCAAACTGAACCAGGCGATCGGAGAAGCCAACACCGGCCCCAACAGAATCGCGCTGGCAAAAGCGGCTAGCGCAACCCGCCCATCAAAGGCGATTAGAGTTCCCAGCGGCAAGCGATTAGCACCAAGCAGGGCCAGGAGGTGAATTCCACCATAGCCCACCACCAAACCGAGCAGTCCCCCGGCGAGTGTGAGCAACGTAGTCTCGACCACAACTTCGCTCACCACATGACGGCTGCTGGCACCTAAGGCCTGGCGCACGGCTAATTCTTTGACTCGTCCATTGGCACGGACGAGTAGCAGGTTCGCCAAGTTCACGATGCCGATCAGCAGAAGACCCAGCGCGCCGGCCTGCATCAGTAGCAGCGTGGGGCGGATTGATGCCACGTGATCGGCGCGCAGGGGTACCACCAGGGAGCGAAAGCCGGCATCGGCCATCTCTTTGGCCTGTGGGTCATCCTTCTCCAACGTGGCATTCTGCGCATCGATTTCCGATTGCGCCGCCGCCAGGGACATGCCCGGTTTGAGCCGGGCGATCATCTGAGTGACGTTTCCCCCTGAATGCCGGTCCAATGGAGTGCGGTCTTCCGGACGGGATGCGAGGGGAAGATACAACTGCGCTGCCGACGAGAGAAAACGAAAGTCGCGCGGCAGTATGCCTATCACCGTTTTGGGCGCACCATTCACCCGGATCTGCCGTCCAATTACGTGCGGGTCAGCAACAAAATGCTGTCGCCAGTAGGTGTCTGTGAGAATGACAACAGCGTCAGTTTTATAGGTCGTTTCGTTATCCGTGAACGTCCGCCCCAGAATCGGACTCCGGCCCAGCGTGGCAAAAAAGTCCGGAGAAACTTGCGTTATCGGCAGGCGTTCCGTTGAGCCGGGTAGGCCGACGATCGCGTTACCCTGACGATAGATCGCGAGGGAACTGAAGGCCGGTATGTGACCACGCCGTTCGTAGTAGTTTGTCAATGAGGCACCGTCCCGTTCAACGCCCGCCTTCGGATACGTGTTGAAAACGGTAACCAGTCGCCCGGGATTTGGAAACCGCAGTGGGCGGAGGAGTATGGCATCGACCGCCGCGAAGATCGTCAGATTAGCGCCAATGCAGATCGCTAAGGTAAGTACCGCAGCTGCAGTAAATCCCGGTGACTTGCGCAATAGCCGCCAGGCATAGCTCAGTTCCCGGCCCAGTTCATCAAATGGGGACAGCCCGCGCGCCTGCCGGCAGTTTCCCTTTACATCATTAAGGCTGCCGAATTCTGTCCGAGCCCGCCGCCAAGCCTCGTTTCGCTCCACGCCAGATTGCACGAGGTCGTCGGCGTACTGCTCGATGTGAAACCGCAACTCCTCGGCCATGCCCTCTTCGAAATGACGCCGCTGAGTGAGCGCGCGGAGGAGCGAATGAAGACGACTCCACATCTCACACCTCCTCCGGCGTCGTGTTCAACGCAGTGGCGATCGCCGATGCCAACCGGTTCCAGCCAGCAGTCTCTTCACGGAGGCGATGCCGACCTGCAGCGGTCAGCGTGTAGTACTTCGCACGGCGATTGTTCTCGCTCTGGCCCCATTCGGCGCCGATGAGATTCTGGTGTTCCAACCGATACAACGCCGGATATAAGGACCCTTGCGGAATGTCTAGGGCGTCGCCGGAGATCTGACGGATACGTAGTAATACGCCATAGCCGTGCAGAGGCTTTAGCGATACCGCCTTCAGAATCAGCATGTCGAGCGTGCCAGGAAGTAGGTCTGCGGTTTTGTTCACGGTGTGCCTGACTCCTAGTCTGCCTAGGAGTTTACCAGATCGTCTCCTAGCTTGGCAAGGGGAACAAACGGTCCGCAATTTCCGGATAGCTATGGCTGTGATTTACTGACCGCCAGGAACAAGCCGCTCGATACGGTCAGGCTGGTTCAGGACAACATATAAGTACCCGTCTGGTCCGTTCACAATGTCGCGCACACGGCCAATTCCCTTAAATAAGACTTCCTGGTGTGTCACCGAGTGCCCGTCGATGACCAAGCGCCGTAGTTCTTGGGCTGCCAATGACCCGAGAAACAGATTGTTTTTCCAATGAGGGAAGCGGTTGCCAGTGTAGAAAGTGATGGGGCTGGCGGCGATTGAGGGAACCCAGTACGTGATCGGCTGATCCATGCCGTCCTGAGCAGTATGATCTGTTATCGGTGTTCCGTCGTAGTTTATCCCGTAGGTAATGATGGGCCAACCATAGTTGTGGCCCGGTTGCAGAATATTCAGTTCATCGCCGCCGCGCGGCCCGTGCTCCGTTTCCCAGAGTTCGCCGGTTATTGGACTGAATACAAGTCCCTGCGGATTGCGGTGACCGTAGGTCCAGATACTCGCCAAGGCTCCGGGCCGATTGACAAAAGGATTGTCTTCGGGGATGCGGCCGTCGTCATCGACGCGGTGGACTTTCCCGTTCGGGCGTGACAGATCCTGTTCGTCTCCAGGGTGGGCACGGTCGCCGACGGAGAAGAAGAGATGTCCGTTGCGATCGAACACCAGGCGCGACCCGAAGCGTAGGCCCCCCTTTCGGTAGCAAGAAAAATCTGCCTTGAAAATCTGTTGCTGATCGACAAATTCACCATTCCGCAGACGTCCACGAAGAACTGCCGTCATTCCCAGTCCGGCCGGGCTCTTGTCACCGTAGGAGAGATAGATCCAGTCATTGCCCCGTCGCGAGTAATTGGGATGAAGCGCCACATCCAGGAGTCCTCCCTCGCCGCCGTACACGGCCGGTATGCCGCGCACAGGGTCTGGCAGCAATCGGCCACCTTCAATGATCCGCAGGCGGCCCGGCCTCTCGGTCACCAACATACGGCCGTCCGGCAGGAACGCAATGGCCCACGGACCATCCAGCCCCGTTTCCATGATGGATTCGAGCTTGAATGACTCTTTCTCGCTTTGAACAATGGTGCCGGGCGAGGGTGCGTTGAATTTTGTATGCGCCCGCTCAACTGCTGCGCCTTTTTCGTGAATATAAACGACAAGGGCGCGAATTTCAGCCTCGTTCAAGTCCTGTCGCATCGCCGGCATACCCTGCTGGGGATGGCCATCACGAATGCTACGTGCAATGCTGGCGTCGTCGCCTCCGTAGCGCCAGGAACCGTCGGAAAGACTGGAGGCCGAGCCGCCGGACATGTCCACTCCGTGACAGTTGGCACATTTGTCTGCGTATAGTTGTGTAATTTCCCGACCGCGACTGGGAGGATTTTGCTGGGCAAAATACGACGCCGGGAAGACAACACCTAGGCCGCACATCACCATCGAGATCCTTGCCAGCCTCACAAATACCTACCGATTTGAGACGGCGCGGCGCTAGCCGGCCCGGCTCCTACATGATTTGATTGCATATGGCTCAGTATCTTTGCATCTTACGCTGGCCGCTTAGCCGTTTGCGAAACTCTGCGGATCTGAATTGCACGGATGCTCTCCTCTGTCAATTGGGACAAGCCACACCGGGAACCAAGCTTAGGGCGTTCCCGAGGAGGTCTGAGGGCCAAAATCCACCTGCTGGCCGACGAATGCGGACTGCCGGTGGCCTTCCGTCTCACCGGCGGACGGGCTAGCGATTTCAGGGAAACGACCGCCCTGCTAGGTGACCGCGAGACGGAAGCCGTCATTGCCGATAAAGGCTACGACAGCACGTCCATTGTCGACCACATTCACCGCCTGCGCGCCCGTGCCGTGATCCCCACCCGGAGCCGCCGCAAATTCCAGTGCTGCTATGACCCAAAGGGCTGCTCCAAACGACTTTGCTCCAAGTGGCCGTACCGGTCATGATCCCGATCTATACAAGCGCCGCAACCGCATCGAACGCTGCTTCAGCCGCTTGCAGCAGTTCCGCCGCTTCGCTACGCGTTACTGCAAATCCGTTCAGGCCTTCGGCTCCTTCGTCAGCCTCGCTTGCTCCTGGCTCCACCTTCAGCTATATGTCGATACGCCCTAGTCACCGCCTCCTGCATCAACGGGTCCTGTCAGGCGCTGGCTTCGGCTCGCCAAGACGCCTCGGGATCCCGGTCTTTCGCACGCTGTACACTGCGAGGCATGAGCTTCCAATTGACACGCCGTTCCGTTCTGGGCGGCTTTGCGGGCATCATTTCCGCCAGCACCATCCGGCCGCAGAGCACCGGGCGGATCCGTCTCGGTGGGCCAATTTTCCTCAAATCGGATGACCCGGCGCACCTTGCACAGGAACATCGGCGCCTGCTCTACAGTGCCGCTTACTGCCCGCAGGCAGACATTCGGGACAGAGACCGAATTCGGGCTATCGAAATAGCGTTCAGGAATGCGAACGTTGTGATCGCCGAAGTGGGTGCTTGGAAAAACATCCTCGATCCCAATGGTGAAAAGCGCCGTGAGAACCTCCGGTATGTCACGGAGCGCTGTGCGCTCGCCGATGCTGTTGGAGCCAGGTGTTGTGTGGACATCGCGGGTTCCTATAATCCGACCGTATGGTATGGTCCCGACCCAAAGAATCTCTCAAAAGAATTCTTCGACGCTACGGTAGAAAACGGCCGGCACATTATCGACGCGGTCAAACCCACTCGCACTAAGTTCACCATCGAGATGATGGGATGGAACATTCCAGACGGCCCCGATTCGTACCTCGACCTGATCCGTGCTGTCGATCGCCCAGCCTTCGGCGTTCACCTGGACGTGTGCAATGGTATTAACTGCCCGCGGCGGTTCTACAACAACAGCGACTTCATCGGGGAGTGCTTCCAAAAGCTGGGCAGATGGATTGTCTCCTGTCACGCGAAAGACCTGCAGTGGATTACCGAGTTGAACGTTCATTTTCAAGAGGTTGTACCCGGTCGCGGGCAAATTGATTATCGTCGGTATCTAACCGAGCTCAATCGATTACCGGCGGACACGCCGCTCATGATCGAGCACCTGAAAACACCAGAAGAATACAGCGAGGCGGCAACCTATATCCGCTCTGTTGGACACAAGATCGGAGTCGGATTTATAGCCTAGCCCAGAAATCAACGAACGCGCTGTTCGATCGCGACCAGGATTTTGCGCGATGGATGCGCCTCTGATTAAAAGGCGCGCCCACCCGGCCAGAATGCTAGGTGGGCCAGGTATCACATGGTAATGGCTAGTGTCATGGGGAAGGACTTCCATGAGCCGGTCGCGGCTGTGTAGCCTTCGTTAGCAGCGCATCAAATTCAGCACGGGGCATTTTTAGCATCTCAGGATGCGCATCGACCCATTTCGCAAAAGCGGCGTACTTGGCAGACGTCCACCCACCTTCGAATTCAGCGCCGTTCTTTCCCTGGCGGTTTAACTCGAAATTGAAAGCGTCTTTAAGGTTCGTAAACTCGGCCGAACTAATGGCTTGTTCAGCAAGAATTGCGGGAACGAAGAGAACTCCATCCGTCTTGGCCAAAACCAGATCTCCCGGTAACACGATGGCTCGTCCGATGCGGATAGGAGCGTTGATCGCTGTCAGTTCCATTTGAGCCCACGCTGAAGGATCGTATCCTCGATAGAAGCCGTTAAAATTCGGAATTTCTCGGTTTTCTTCCTGATCCCTTATTCCCGCGTTGAATACGAACCCGGTATGCGTGTGTGCAGCAATGCCGTTTCCAAGGTTGGAACCGATTAAAGTGCCTTCGATGATCTTTCCAAAGCCGTCGGCAACATAAACGTCGCCTAGTTGCAGTTCATTGATAGGCCAGCTGTTGTTCCCACTGACGCGTCCCTCGGCCTTGCCCTCGGCCGCGATGGCTCTGGCCATGTCCGGCCGCAGCGGCATGTACTGTGCCGTGAGTGCCCGCCCGGCGAAAGGCTTTTCGATGTGGAGTGCTTGCCAGCCACTCTCAAACTGATTCTGATACCCGTGTTCTCCCAAATAGTCCCATACATCCTCGATCGACACGTTCAATGCGCGCTTCAGCAGGTCGTCCCCCACTTTTGGCCGTCCGTCGGGGAAGCGGTCGCCTTTCCATTCCGACGTATAGAACATCATTTGCTCCCTCGTCATCTTTACCTGGGACCAGGCAGGCAAGGCTCCCAGCAATAGGCAGGCCGCCCAAATCACTTTTCTCATGAACTCTCCCTCTGTCCAATTCCGCTTCGGCTTATCAGCGCCTCCGGCTCCAGCTCCTAAACCTATCGAGTTTGAAGATGCTGGCGCCGTTTGAGCGGCTTTTGACAATTCATTGTTCCTCGTCAAAGTATCATTACCAGCTCATGGCGGATGAGTTGCCGACCTCATCTACGTTATCCAACCACAAATGCCAATCGGCGAGAACGCCAACTTCGGTTGCTTGTTGGTGCAAGTGTTTCGAATTCCGCAAAGCGCCAGTGGCAAAATAGCGCCTGGACATCTTGTCCTGCTGAGCAAATCTTAGCTGCATGTGACCAGGACGACTACGAGAGTTCAGGCTGGTCTTCTCGACGGCAGGTCTCTCGAATATTCAGCAGCAGTACGTCACGTTTTGTGATGCATTCTGTCCAACCTTCAAGAGCACGAAATATGGCGAACAAGCAAGATTTATTGGATTTTTTGGACAGGCATGTCTTTGATCCCATTCTTCGCGCATCGGCTGACGATTATAGTGAGGCAGATAAAAAGAAGCTAGAAGATGTTCAGAATAGAACCAGGAGCGAGAAGGAGCGTTTCCGAGGTTACACGAACGCCGGAGAAATCATCGAAAACTATAAACGTGACCTGCACTCTTCGACGGCAAAGCGTGTGAACAGCGAGTTGGAACGTTTGAAACTGCCGACTCTTCCTTCGATAAAAGAGGAATTCTTGAAAGAGGCGGGTGAGGGGTAACGACCGGGGATAGCGGATACAGTGTCTACCGATGGAGAACCTTCGGACCGTGTTGGAGAGGTTTCAACGCGACGATGGAAGCAGCCGCTCCTTATTCCGATTCGTCTGGCCTGCAAACATCGGCTTGCGAGGCCGGTGGTCTGCCACCGGCCTCGCACCGTCGAGAACAATAGAGGAGGGATTCTCTGACTCTGATTACCGAGTCCCGCTTCCATTCGACAGACGCGAGTCCAGACGGGCCGATGGAGTAATTGGTAGAAAAGCGGACCGTACCTAGGCGCCTACGGCTTTTGCAGAAAGGAATTCCTCGATCTGCTCCACTTCTTCGCTCGTGAGACGGAAATCGAGCGCTCCGATGGTGCCGTTCAACTGGTCCGCCCGGCGGAGACCAACAATAGCGGCAGTGACAGCCGGGTTGTGTAAAGTCCATGCCAGAGCCACTTCTCCGGGAGCCCGCCCGTGCTGCCTGCCGATTTTTCGCAGAAGTTCCGTAAGCTCCAGGTTGCGGCTTAGTTTTGGCTCTTGGAAATCGGAGTCGCGGCTTCGCCAATCATCTTGCGGAAGGCTTTCGGCACGTTCCTTCGTCATTTTCCCGGCCAGCAGCCCAGCGCGCATGGGCGAATAAACAATTACGCCAATGTTGTTCTGCTTGGCGATCGGTAGGATCTCTTGCTCCACCTCCCGCTTCAGCAGAGAGTACGGAGGTTGCAACGACGTGATCGGGGCGATCTTCTGAGCGCGCTTCATCTGCTCGACATTGAAGTTCGATACGCCGATCCAACGGACTTTGCCTTCCTGCTGCAAGCGAGCCATTTCGGTCCAGCCCTCTTCGATATCTTCATCGGGTTGCGGCCAATGTACTTGGTACAAATCGATAACATCTAATTTCAGGCGGCGGAGGCTATCTTCACACTCCTTGCGCACCGAATCCTTCTTCAAAGAACCGGAAATCTTTCCGTTCTCGTCCCATCGCCGCTCACACTTCGTAAAGACATACGGCTTTTTCGAGACGCCCTCCAGTGCTTTCGAGACAACTTCTTCCGAATGCCCCAGACCATAGACGGCGGCCGTATCTATCCAATTAATTCCTGCATCCAAAGCCGCCCTGATGGCGGCCACCGAGTCGCGGTCGTCCTGGTCTCCCCAGGCAAACGCCCAGCCACCTCCTCCCATCGCCCAGGCACCTACCCCGAGCGGTGTAATCTGCAAATCGCTGTTTCCGAGTTTTCTCAATTCCGGCATGATTCTAGTAGCATTCCTCTAATTTTTTGCGTCGTTTTCTAATTTCTTGCAGCAGCTGGCGAGCAGCTCACGCGGTTCTCTTCTCGTGGATGCAGCCGTGTCTCATAAGTATGCACGCTCTATTCGTCCCCCGGCTAAGCGGGGCACCGTCACCCAAAGTTTGTCTTCCTTCTGGAGCGTACTGGAACGCCTTACAGCCGGTGGTGTAATTTCAACTTTTTCGGAATTCGTAAAGACTGGAATCACAGAGACGGAGCAAACAGCGGAAGCTGTAGCGCTCCGGATGACCCACAAGAACCGGTTCTGATTAGGTTGGACGCTAGAAATAGAATTTTGGAGGCTTAGTGTGAAAAAGCAAATTTTCTCCCTCCGGCTTGTCGGCACAGTCCTGTCCGCGGCTACGATAACCCGCCGTGAGACGCAACTGGAGGTGAACGGCTAGTCAACTTTCTGCGCTAGTCAACCAATTGCGAGTCAAATCAGTTTTATCTTCTCCTAATATTTACTCCTCGAACTTTTACTCCCACGCCGGCTGGCCCACGCGGTCAGCTGGCATTTTTATTGGCGGCCAGATTGCACCATTGGGGGTTCATGTCCGTTCGGACGAAGCACGTATCGAAATTCGCGCGAGCCGTTGCAGGGCGGAATTACGGAACCGCGATAGAACTGGAGACCGTAGAGCCAGTCGCGGCTGATTCCTTGCTGGCACATATCTGCAGAGAGGGGCTGTACTTTTCGCCATAAACCTCGCGCGGATACGGCTTGATCGAGTACCGGAAAGCTCTTTTCTTTCAGGTAAATGGCTCCCGCCGCGAGGCTCAGCACGAGCAACACCGGTCGCCAGGAGCGACGGGCTATCAGCACAATGACCAACGGCAGTGCAATATAGAAGAACTCCGTGCGCGTGATGCTGCCGAAGGCAACACTCACAACGGACCATGAAAGGCGGCCCAACCGCAGTGTCTGAGGCAGCACAGTAGCCAGCAGAGGGACAAGTGCGATGAGACAGGCACAGCAGACAAGCCAGATGCGGCGTAACTGGACGAGGGGCTTGGCTTGGAATTCCGCGCCAATCAGCGCGAAGATGCTGGGCAACAGCGGCAGGATATAACCAGGAAGCTTGTTGAGAGACGCGCTGAAGAGAAGTAGGCCGAACAAGGCCATAGCGGCGAGGAGTCTGCGCCGTTGGTCCCAATGAGTTGGTTTTCTACACAGCAGACCGATCAGTGGCGTCCAGGGAAAAAGGCCAGCGAGAAACACCGGCAAGTAGTAGTACCACGGCTCAACGTGCTGCAACGAGGCCGAATATAGACGTTCAAAGTGATGCTTTAAGAAGAATTCCTCGACGAAGGGAGCACCATTGACTGCATAAACTGCTCCGTACCAGGGTCCCGCAACGATGATGCAGGCGGCGGCACCAATCCAACAGCTTCGCCAGTGACGCCTGAGAAACCAGATGAGCGGCACAGCCAACGCTATCGGCACAAGACCTTTCGCGAGCGCAGCTAGTCCCAGGCAGATCCCCATAGCGGCTAACCGGGGTGCTAAGTTTAGGGGTACTTTATCGGCACGTAGCAAGGGGAGAGCTATGAAGACGGCGAGCGAAAAAAATACGGACAGGGGGAGATCCGTAAGGCACAACTCGCTGTAAGCTAGCCATCCGGCTGAGGTTCCCAGTAGAACCGTCGAGACGAATGCCGCTTCGCTGCCAAATTCCCGCCGCAGCAGGAAGAAGGCGGCGATGAGGAAACATAAGCTGAGTAGCGCTACGGGAAGACGGCCTGAAAGTTCAGGTCCTAGGCCAATCTCCGTTCCCACAGCTGTCATCCAGTAGAGAAGGGGTGGTTTCTCAAACCAGGGAGAACCCCATAACTTTGGGGTAACCCAATCGCCGGTACGGGCCATGGAGCGGCCGATAGCAGCGTAGCGGGGCTCATCGGCGCTAATCACGCCGGTGCCGTTCAGGTTGTAAAGGTAAACCGCAAAGATCGCAATAGCCAGCGTAAACAGCGGGAAATACCTGCGCAAGAAGGACAAACCTCTTAGTATAAGTGCGGCTTTAGAGTCACCAAGTCCTTGTACACTGGGAATTTGCTTATGGTTTCTGTTTGGCTTCGTTCCGTGGTTTGTGTAGCCGTACTTTTGGTCTCTGGCGCGTTCTCGGGACTCTCCGCGCCAACTAATACGGCGCCCAAGATCGATAAGCAAAAATTCGAGAGCTATGTGCGATACGCGGAAGGGTTCGCTGCCGGAGTAAAGATCGTTGTGGACGACCCTGTTCGCAGCCCTTTCAAAGGCTACTATCGGGTCCTGGTTCATTTGAGCTCAGGCGCACAGAAGCTGGACCGGCTTTATTATGCATCGGCCGATGGCCAGCAGTTCATTGCAGGAAATGTTTGGGATATCAATCGGAGTCCATTTTTGGACACGCTTCAGCATCTGCCGACCAATGGTCCATCCTTCGGGCCGTCCACTGCCAAAGTGACCATTGTTGTGTTTAGCGATTTTGAATGCCCTTACTGTCGCGAACTGGCCAAGGTAATTCGGGATAATATTCCCCAGAA
>DATIMM010000053.1:0-33218 GCA_035475295.1 Bryobacteraceae bacterium | reverse complement strand
CTGCCGACCCTCCGCGATCGCCCAAACGACCAGAGACTGCCCGCGGCGCACGTCGCCAGCCGAGAAAATACCAGGCACTGAAGTCATGTAGGTTTCGTCGGCTTTGACGTTTCCTCGAGCATCGAGAGCGAGGGGCAACTGTTCCAGAAGACCGGTTCGAACCGGGCCGGAGAAACCGATAGCGATCAGAATCAGGTCGGCCTCGAGATAAAACTCGCTGTTCGGAACACGCTCCAGAGCGGGTTTAGGACCAACACGGACGCAATGCAGCCGCTTCACATTTCCTTCTTCGTCCCCGCTGAAGTGAGTGGTAAGGACACTCCACTCGCGGAAACCACCCTCTTCGTGGGCCGCCTCAACCCGCAGTTGAAGTGGCCATAGAGGCCAGGGAGTGGAAGCATGGCGCTGCTCCGGCGGCATCCCGTGAATTTGTAGCTGGTGCACCGAGGCCGCCTTTTGGCGGTGAGCTGTTCCCAGGCAATCGGCACCGGTGTCGCCGCCACCAATGATAATTACGCGTTTGCCGGCGGCATCGATCTCCTCCCCTGAAAAGGGATCCCCGGCAACGCGCTTATTCTGCTGGGTCAGGTAATCCATCGCGAAATGGATGCCCTTCAGTTCGCGCCCGGGAATTGAAAGATCACGGTGCTGCTCGGCTCCAAAGCCCAGGAGGACAGCGTCGAAGGTACTAATGAGCTCGTGAACCGACAGGTTAATGCCCACATGGACACCAGTGCGGAACTCGATTCCTTCCGCGATCAGCTGGTCCAGACGGCGGTCGACCACGCTCTTCTCAAGCTTAAAGTCGGGGATCCCGTAGCGCAGCAGACCACCGATTTTTTCATGACGCTCGAAAACAACCACGGAATGCCCTGCCCGGTTGAGCTGTTGCGCGGCCGCGAGTCCGGCGGGACCGGAGCCGACGATGGCCACCCTTTTCCCCGTGCGCCGTCTGGGCAGTTCAGGCTGCACCCAGCCTTCGGCGAAAGCGCGGTCGATAATGCTCTGCTCGACGACCTTGATGGTGACGGGGGGTTCATTAATTCCAAGAACGCAGGCAGCTTCGCAAGGGGCCGGACAGATACGGCCGGTAAACTCCGGGAAGTTGTTGGTGGCATGAAGCGAGCGGATCGCTTCGCGCCAGCGTCCCTTCCAGACCAGATCGTTCCAGTCGGGAATGAGGTTGTTCACCGGACAGCCGGTGTGACAGAACGGCACGCCACAGTCCATGCAGCGTGCGGCTTGCTTCTGCACTTTCTCGGCGGGAAAATCCTGGTACACTTCAAACCAATCATTTACCCGCTCCTTCACGGGCCGACGATCGGGTGTTTCGCGTGGATATTCCAGAAATCCTGTAAGTTTGCCCACGGCTAACGAACTCCTCCACCGACCGCTACGGCGGGTACCGGCACTTCAATCGGTGTAGGAACTTTCGCTCCTTCAGAGATCGGCGCGATGCCTAACACGCGTTTGTATTCGCGCGGAAATACTTTGACAAATCGAGGCAATACCTTCGTCCAGTTCTTCAGAATGTAGGAGCCACGCGGGCTGCCCGTGTACTCAACGTGGTTGCTGATCAGGTTTTCCAGCAGCAGAATGTCTTCCCGTTCAAAGATGGGCTCGAGGTCGACGCCGGCGCGGTTACACCGAACATCGACAAAATCGCCGGTCTCATCGAAGACGTAAGCGATGCCGCCGCTCATTCCAGCGGCGAAGTTGCGGCCCGTCTTTCCAAGAACCACAACCGTACCGTTCGTCATGTACTCGCAACCGTGGTCGCCCACACCTTCCACGACGGTCGTGGCACCAGAGTTGCGCACCGCGAAGCGTTCGCCGGCTACGCCGTTGAAGTAGGCCTCGCCACTGGTGGCACCGTAAAGAACGGTGTTGCCGATGAGAATGTTTTCTTCGGGCTTGAATGTCGAGTTCTTCGGAGGAAACACAACGATCTTTCCACCGGAAAGCCCCTTGCCGACATAGTCGTTCGCATCGCCTTCGAGCGTTAGTGAGACGCCTTTAACGAGAAACGCCCCAAAACTTTGACCGGCGGACCCGGTTAACGAGATGCGGATCGTGTCCTCGGGAAGTCCCTGCGAACCATGACGCCGGGCAATTTCGCCGCTCAACATCGCGCCGATGGTGCGATGAACGTTGCGAACCGGCATGTGGAATTCAGTCGGAATGCCCTGCTCAATAGAATTCTTGGCGAGATCCATCAAACTGTGGTCCAGCACTTCGGTCAAGCCATGATCCTGGGCAATAAGGCAGCGACGCCCGACGCGGCCGGGAACCTGCGGATTGTAGAGAATCGAAGAGAAATCGAGTCCGCGTGCCTTCCAGTGCTCGATAGCCTGGCGCATTTCGATCATGTCCACACGGCCGATCATGTCATCGAGACGGCGGAACCCGAGTTTCGCCATCCACTCCCGAACTTCTTCAGCGATGTAGAAGAAGAAGTTAATGACGTTTTCCGGGGTGCCTTCAAACTTCTTGCGCAGCTCGGGATTTTGTGTGGCGATGCCGACCGGACACGTATTCAAATGGCACTTGCGCATCATAATGCAACCCAAGGCCACCAGAGGTGCAGTCGAGAAACCGAACTCTTCGGCTCCGAGCAGTGCGGCGATGACCACGTCACGGCCGGTCTGCAGTTTTCCATCGGTTTGCACGCGAATGCGGCTGCGCAGATCGTTCATAACGAGAACCTGCTGTGTTTCAGCAAGACCCAGTTCCCAAGGAATGCCTGCGTGTTTGATGGACGTAAGTGGTGAGGCTCCGGTGCCGCCGTCGTAGCCGCTGATCAGGACGAGATCAGCATGAGCCTTCGAGACGCCGGCCGCCACGGTCCCCACGCCGACTTCTGCGACCAACTTCACTGATACGCGGGAAGTAGGATTGACATTCTTCAGATCGAAGATGAGCTGAGCCAAATCCTCGATCGAGTAGATATCGTGGTGCGGTGGCGGAGAAATCAGACCAACGCCGGGAATGGAGTGCCGAACGCGAGCGATTTCGCCATTGACTTTGTGACCGGGCAATTGTCCGCCTTCGCCGGGCTTCGCGCCCTGAGCTACCTTGATCTGGAGCTCATCGGCATTGACCAGATAGTTTGTTGTCACTCCAAAGCGGCCCGAAGCCACCTGCTTTACTGCGCTGCGCTTCGAATCGCCGTTCGGGAGCCGCAGAAAGCGCGTCTCGTCTTCCCCGCCCTCGCCGGTATTGGAGCGGCCTCCAATTCGGTTCATCGCAATCGCCAAAGTTTCGTGTGCCTCGGCACTAATAGAGCCGAAAGACATGGCGCCAGTGGAGAAGCGCTTCACAACTTCGGTAGCGGGCTCGACCTCTTCGATCGGGATCGGCCGCGGAAGCTTTTTCAGCTCCATCAAACCGCGCAACGTACATAGCCGTTTATTTTGTTCGTTGATGAGCTGAGTGTATTCCTGGAAGGTCGCGTAGCTTTGTTGACGCACCGAGTGCTGGAGCTTACTGACGGTCAGCGGATTCAGCAGATGGTACTCGCCGTTAACCCGGTACTGATACGTGCCGCCAATTGCCAGCTCGGGTTCGGAATCGGAAACCGGCCGGAATGCGAACTCGTGCTTTGCGACCGCTTCCTTCGCAATCACGTCGAGGCCCACACCTTCGATGCGCGACGGGGTTCCGGTGAAGTACTGATCCACAAGAGCCTTGTTCAGCCCGATGGCCTCGAAAATCTGCGCTCCACGATAGCTTTGCAGCGTGGAGATGCCCATCTTTGAGGCGACCTTCAAAAGGCCTTTGTTGATGGCTTTGATGTAGTTTTTGATCGCGGTTTCCGCAGACACGCCGTTCGGAAGACTTCCTGAATTGGCTAAATCTTCGATGGTTTCGATGGCCAGATACGGATTGACGGCGCTGGCGCCATAGCCGATCAGCACGCAGTAGTGCATGACCTCGCACGGTTCGCCGGATTCGATGATCAGGGCAACTCCCGTGCGCGTGCCTTCCCGCACCAGGTGATTGTGAACGGCGGTGAGGGCGAGCAAGCACGGTATAGGAGCAAACTCTTCATCGATGCCGCGATCGGAAAGTATGAGCAGCGTGTAACCGGATTTGATCGCCAGCGAAGCGCGGCGGCATAGCCCATCGAGGGCGCGCTTTAACCCGGTCTCGCCTTCGAGGACGCTGAATGTGGTTGGAAGCGTAGACGCCAGGAGATCGCCCCGCGAAACACGCCGCAGCTTTTCCAAGTCGCGGTTTGTCAGGATGGGATGGGGCATCTTGAGCGTATGGCAATGCTCAGGCGTTTCGCTGAGAATGTTCCGCTCGTTGCCGATGTAGCTGGTCAGCGACATCACCATATCCTCGCGGATAGGGTCGATCGGCGGATTCGTTACCTGCGCGAAGAGTTGTTTGAAGTAGTTGAAAAGCGATTGCGGCTTGTCCGACAAACACGCCAACGGGGTATCGATTCCCATCGCGCCGATGGCTTCCTCGCCATTTGCAGCCATGGGCGAGATGAGCAGTCGAATGTCTTCATCACTGAAGCCGAAGCACCGCTGCCGCATCAGTATTGTTCTGTGATCCGATTCCTGAACGCGTGTCGGTTCGGGCAGCGCATCCAAGGTGATCTGATTTTCTTTCAACCACTCGCCGTAGGGCTGACGCGAAGCGAGTTCGTGTTTAATCTCCTCGTCCGGCACGATACGGCCTTGCTGCAAGTCGACCAGCAGCATTCTGCCGGGCTGTAACCGGCCCTTATACTCGATCTCCTCCGGCGCAAACGGCAGTACGCCGGTTTCGGAGGCCATCACTAGCAGGCCGTCCTTTGTGACCAGATAGCGCGCGGGCCGCAGACCATTGCGGTCAAGCGTCGCACCAATAATGCGGCCATCGGTAAAGGCAACGGCGGCGGGACCATCCCAAGGCTCCATCAAGGACGCGTGGTACTCGTAAAAGGCCCGCTTTTCCGGCGGCATGGTGGGATCGCCGTCCCATGCTTCGGGAATGAGCATCGCCATCACATGCGGCAAGGAACGCCCGGCCATGGTCAAGAGTTCCACCGCATTGTCGAGTGAAGCCGAATCGCTAACACCTGGCTGAACGACTGGGAACAGCTTGTCTATCCCATCGAACAGCGGCGACTCCATGATCGACTGGCGCGCATTCAGCCAGTTAACGTTTCCGCGAACCGTGTTGATTTCGCCGTTATGGCACAGATACCGGAACGGGTGCGCGAGCTGCCAGGTCGGGAAAGTATTGGTCGAGAAGCGCTGGTGAACGAGGCACAGAGCGCTGGTAGTATCCGGATCCAGAAGTTCGTCGTAAAACTCACCGATCTGGTTCGCGAGCAGCAGGCCCTTGTAGATGATGGTACGGGACGAGAACGAGGGAATGTAGAAGAATCCCTTATCGCGCATGTCAGAGTTCGCCACAAGCGACTCCACACGCTTGCGCACGACGTAAAGCTTCCGCTCAAATTCGTCGGCGTCCATGCCAGAGGGAGCGGCCACAAAAAACTGTTCGATGTAGGGCTGAGAGGCGCGCGCTACGCGTCCGATGGCGTTGGCCTTGACCGGTGTATCGCGCCATCCCAGAACCGTCAGGCCCTCCTCACGGGAGATTCTTTCGAGTAACCCTTCACAGGTGAGGCGCTGCTGCCGTTCAACCGGCAGGAAACACATGGCGATTCCGTACTCGCCGGGGGCAGGTAAAGTGAAGCCGAGCTTTGGGGCTTGTTTGGCAAAAAACCGATGAGGGATTTGGATAAGAATACCGGCTCCATCGCCGGTCTCGGTGTCGCAGCCGCAAGCGCCACGGTGGGCGAGGTTCACGAGAATTTGCAAGCCCTTCAACACGATGTCGTGCGAAGGGTCGCCCTTGATGTTCGCAACAAAGCCAATCCCACAGGCGTCGTGCTCATGTGCAGGGTCGTATAAACCCTGGGCCGGCGGTAACTGATTTTCGGTATCGACTGCGTACACTTCGGCCTCCTCAGGAATATTCATGGAATATCGCCAGTATAGCGGCAGGAATAACTATTCGTCAAATCGAATTTAAGACTTACCATTATTAGATCATCTTATGATACATTAGCGTCAGTGACCCTCGCGAACCTTCGTCTCATCCGTGACGTCGCGCACTCTCATAGCGTGAGCAGGGCCGCCAAGTTGAACGGCATCAGTCAGTCAGCCGCGAGCCAGCAGATTCAGGAGCTCGAGCGCGAACTCGGGATCCCCTTATTTGACCGGAGCACCCGGCCCCTGAAGGTGACCGGCGGCGGCAAACTGTATCTGGAATATTGCCGGGATGCATTGCGGCGCTACGAGGAGTTTGAGGCGCAACTGCACAAGCTAAAGCAGGAGGCAAAGGGGACGGTTCGGGTGGCAGCGATCTATTCCGTGGGCCTTTCGGAGATGTCCCAGATCGAGGCGTGCTTCGGACAGAAGTATCCGGACGCGGAACTGCACGTCTCCTATCTGCGGCCGGAGCGAGTCTACCAATCGGTTGCCGAAGAGCAGGTGGATTTAGGGCTGGTGAGCTACGCGGAATGTACCCGGGATGTGATCGCATTGCCGTGGCGGGACGAGGAAATGGTGGTGGCCGTTGCGCCCGATCATCGGTTAGCAACCAGAGAATCTGTCCCGGCGGAAGCGCTGGACGGAGAGATGTTCGTTGGATTCGACGAGGACCTGCCAATCAGTCGGGAGGTGGAACGTTATTTGCGGGATCACAAGGTAGAGGTGGACGTGGTGGTTCACTTTGACAATCTGCAGATGATGAAGGAAGCCGTGGCCCATGGCGCGGGCATCAGCATCATGCCAGAACGCGTCATGCAGGAGGATTTGAAGCACGGGAGGCTGGTAGCCGTGCCCCTTCGTCCGGCTACCTTGTTCCGTCCGGTGCGCATTATTCACCGCCGGAGGAAGGTTTTCACGGAGGCCGCCAACGGTCTCCTGGCGCTTCTTCAGGGAACAGACCAGCCCGTGATGGCCACCGCGAAGTGATTAAGTCCCACCATCTGACTCGCAATAGTACATAATTTCTATTTGGCCTACCAGACGGTTATCGCCGGTCAACCGCGTCAGCGACGCCGCGGTAGTTTGCTGTTTATCGCTATTCTGCTCTTCGCGATCCTGTTGTGTTCGCGATACATTGCCTCAACGCTCATCGATTACTCCTGGTGGTCGGAAGTAAAGCAGGTCGATACGTGGATCAACCTGTGGCTCTATGGAACCGTTCCTGCCGTTATAGCCGCAATCTTGTTTTTTGCGGTGTTCTGGGCGGCGTTTCAGGCGGCCACACACGGCGGGCGAAACTCGTCGGCCTCCGGCATCCTGCGAGGCCGATACATTGGCCGAATCATTGTGGTCGCACTGGCGTTTCTGGCAATACTTGCCACGAGTGCCACGGTCGATAACTGGACGACGGTGCGGTACTTTGGCGGCCTGCGCCTGCCGACGAATCCCCGTGAATTCATCGACCCTACGTTCGGCAAGCCACTTCATTTCTACTTTTTTGGGCTGCCCTTCTATACGATGCTGCTGCACGTAGTACTGGTGGCGGCTGTACTGTCCCTACTGATCTATTGGCTGGCCGCGAACATCGACTCCCTGAGCCGGCGCTTTTCCGATCTTCGCCTGGAGAACTCGTTCCAGTTCGACGATCTCTCACTGCGTCATACATTTAACGCGAAGTTTATTCGGCTTGCTCTCGCAGTCTTCCTTGCGGGTCTGGCGGTTCGGTACTACTTTGACCGCTATGATTTTCTCCTTCAAGATCACGGAGCCTATCTGGTGGGTGTTAGCTGGACTACGGATCACATCACACTTCCGCTCCAATGGATGATGGTTGCCGGATCTTTGGCGGCCGCAGCTCTGGTGCTGTTCGGGAAAGGCCGGCTGGCACTCATGCTACTTCTTCTCCTGCCGGTCCGCTATCTTGTGCCGCCTCTGTTCACCAGTTTTTACGTGCGCCCGAACGAGCTCACGCTGGAATGGCCGTATATCAAGAACCACATCAACGCAACGAGGGCAGCTTATGGATTAAATCAACGCGTGACGGAAGCGGGTCTGGACGCAGAACCGGAAATTCCGATCGATGCAGCCAAGCAAAAGCCCTTGCTCGACAATGTGCGGCTTTGGGACTGGCGCGCTTTTCACGACACAGTTTCGCAGATACAGCCGCTTCGCCCTTACGTATATATCGATTCCGATGTGGACCGTTACCAAATCGACGGCGAGCTGCGGCAGGTGCTAATTGCACCCCGCGAACTGGACATCAGGCAACTAGGCGATGCAGGAAACCGCTGGATCAATCCCCATTTCATCTACACGCACGGCTACGGAATCGTGATGGCGGAAGCTAATCGGATTACCTCCGACGGGTTACCCGTGTTGTTCGTGAAGGATGCACCGCCTGTGGTCACCACGAAAAGCTTACGGCTGACCAAACCGGAGATTTACTACGGAGAGGTGGCACACGAACCGGTATTTGTTGACTCCGAGCAAGCAGAGTTCAACTATCCATCTGGGAGCGACACGGTTAAGACGCAATACAACGGATCTGGCGGGTTTCCCATTTCATCGGCATGGCTGCGCTTGGCTGCGGCAATTCAATACGGGGATATCAATATCCTTCTCACAAGCAATCTGAAGCAAGGAAGCCGCATGATGATCCATCGCGCCGTGCGTCAGCGCCTCTCCACATTGGCTGGATTCGTTACATGGGAGTCCGACCCCTATCTGGTACTGACAAAGGCAGGCCGTTTGGTTTGGATGGTCGATGGCTACATGACATCCGATGCTCACCCGTATGCCCGAAGCCTGGAGATGAGTTCCGGGGACAGGTTCAATTACATACGAAATTCTGTAAAAGCCACGGTCGACGCCTATTCAGGCGAGATCCACCTTTATGTTTTCGATCCGAACGACATTCTGATTCAGGCATATCAGCGATTATTTCCAACCTTATTTCAACCGTTCTCGGCCATGCCCGCAGACTTGCGTGCCCATGCCCGATATCCGGAAATGCTGTTCCGTGCGCAAGCGGAGATTTATCTGAACTTTCACATGCGCGATCCCGGGGCTTTTTACAACCGGTCGGATCTTTGGGACATCGCGAAGACCAGCAACAGACCAGGGGAGCCGGCAACACCGGTCGTACCGACGTATGTGGTCGCCACACTGCCGGGAGATGAGAAACCCGAATTCATGCTGATCATCCCGTTTACTCCGGCGAATAAGGACAATCTGATTGGCTTTATGCTGGCGCGATGTGATGGTGAACACCTGGGTGAGCTAGTTTTTCAGCAGCTTTCCAAGCAGAACATTATTTTCGGGCCGCTTCAGATTGAGGCTCGCATCAACCAGGATCAGACAATATCGAAAGACTTAACGCTATGGAACCAGCAAGGGTCTCAGGTCTTGCGCGGGCAGATTTTGGTGCTGCCGATCGCGAACAGTTTTCTTTACGTACAGCCGGTCTATATACAGGCGGCGCAAGCCAGCATGCCGCAGCTTAAGAAAGTTGCTCTGGCAATGGGAGATAGGCTCGCATATGCGGATACTTATGAACAAGCGCTTTCTCAGCTGATCGATTCTTTGCATGGGACCGGGGTACCAGCCGCACCGACCGGGCCTGCGCCGGCACAAACTACCGCCGCGCCTCCGACAGCTGCCCCCAACGCCCAGGCGGTACAAACGTTGGAAGCCATACGTGATCATCTGCGGCGCTACCGCGAGTTGAGCGCCCAAGGTAAATGGGCGGAAGCTGGTAAGGAACTCGATCAGATACAGGCCTTGGCTCAAAAGTAATCCCGGCCGAAAGCCGCTACTCCGCTTTACCCGTCCAGAGGGCATCGAGCTTAACTTTCCATCGCGAGTATAAGTAGGAGGCGGCAAGTAGCAGCACACCTAGAGCAACAAAAGCAGAGATGCGATAGAAGCGATCCAACTGCCAGATGTCGTACAAGTACAGCTTGAGAACGACGATGCCGAGCGCGGCCAAACCGAGTAAGCGGTCGAGAGCTTGCCGCCTTGCGAAACCCACCGTAATCATGGCGACCGCGTAGGCAGCAAACAGAAATGACAGGGCCTCATTGATGACGCTCATCTGATCTAAGAGCGGTACCTGGTGCCGTATCCCGGTGACAAGCCATTCCATGGTCGCTATCAGGAGACAAATGTGGCCGAGAACGTAGAGCGCGTTCTGAATACGTTGCGCAGACATCCTCTGATGGGATGCGGCGAAGTGAACAATCGCCAGGGCAAGCACGACAGTAGCAAACAGATTCGGGTGAGGGACATGCAGTATCAGACCGGCCGCTATGATGGCCCAGAGCGCATTGAAGGAAAGCAGCAGGCTGCGATTCCAGCGGAGCGCGCCGAAGAAGAGAAGCCCGAAGATTAACGTGAGAATGCACGTCGCCGAGAAAGCAGTTCCATGATGGAACCTGTATTCGTCGAAACCGAAGTAAAGGGATATATAAAAGATAGCGATGCCGCATCCATACACGCCTTGTGAGAAAACCTTTTGGCCGCGCTTTAGCAGCCAGTCGCTGAAGCCAACGAGAACAACGCCGCTGGCCAATCCCAACAGGATGCGGCCCCAGATGGTGATCCATTCCTTTTCCACGGCATAGTTGAATAAAAACAGGACGCCAATGGCCAGAGTGACGGCCCCGATCCGATTGACCCAGGTGAGTCCCACGCGAGACTCCATGCCCTCGGGCGGCGAATAGCTTTCCACGACGGCCCCCTGTGATTTCTCCAGGAGAGCCAGACGCTTTTCCAGCCCGGCAATCTGCCGGGTCAAGTTATGGACCTCTTCGCGAAGGGCGGAGATCTCCTCGGAGCCGTTCGTCATGAATATTGACGGATACTATAGCGCAGCGAATGGTTCAACGGAATAACAGGCCGACCCCGTCACAAAAGCACAGACGTTTTACAGCTAAGCGGCCCGGTGTCGGGGGAATCAATCAAACGCGAAAGCGATAGCAAATCTAGGCGACGGTTTCGGCGACCGTCTCAGCCACGCCATATCTCTGCGCAACGTATCCGTCGAGTAGCGCGCGGAACTCGGCAACAATTCGTTCACCGCGCAGAGTGGTCGCCAGCTTTCCGTCGATGTAAACCGGCGCAACAGGCTTTTCAAAAGTACCGGGAAGCGAGATGCCGATATTCGCGTGCTTTGACTCGCCCGGTCCGTTTACGATACAGCCCATGACCGCAACCTTCATCTCTTCCACTCCCGCAAACTTCTCGCGCCAAACCGGCATCTGCTCGCGAAGGTAGGTTTGAATCTGATCGGCCATGTCCTGGAAGAACGTGCTGGTGGTGCGTCCACAGCCGGGGCATGCCGCCACTTGCGGTGTGAAGCTGCGTAGATTGAGCGCCTGCAGGATCTGCTGGCACACAATCACCTCGTCGCTGCGATCGCCGTTGGGCAAAGGAGTCAGGGATGCGCGAATCGTATCGCCGATGCCCTGCTGTAAGAGAACCGACAGAGCTGCCGTCGTGGCAACAATTCCTTTAGATCCCAAGCCAGCTTCGGTCAAACCCACGTGGAGCGGATAATCGCCACGCTGAGCGAGCATCTGATACACGCTGATGAGATCCTGCACATTGCTGACCTTTGCGCTCAAAATGATCTTGTCGTGCGCAAGGCCGTAGCGCTCTGCCGCTTCGGCGCTGCGGATCGCGCTTTCAACAATCGCCCGCATGGTCACTTCCATTGCGTCGAGAGGCTCCCGCGACTTTGAGTTCTCATCCATCATCGACGTCAGCAGGGCCGAATCGAGCGATCCCCAGTTCACTCCGATCCGCACCGGTTTGCCGTACTCAACGGCCGCTTCAATCATGGTGCGGAAATTGTCGTCGTGCTTCTTTCCAATATCGACATTGCCGGGGTTAATGCGGTACTTTGCCAAGGCTCGGGCGCATTCCGGGTAGTTCCTCAGCAGCAAATGGCCGTTATAGTGAAAGTCGCCGATAATCGGCACGTTGACGTTGAAGTGGCGCAGGGTGTCTACGATCTTCGGAACTGCCTGGGCCGCCTCTTCGGTATTGACCGTCACTCGAACCAGTTCCGACCCGGCCCGGGCAAGCTCCATAATCTGGTTCACCGTTGCCGCAGTATCAGCGGTGTCGGTATTGGTCATCGATTGAACGACAACGGGGTGAGATCCACCAACTTTCACTCCCCCAACGTTGACAACCGCCGATTTCCGTCGCGGCAAAACAGCCATGTAGCGCAATCCTCCGTC
The DNA here is from genome assembly GCA_035475295.1 of Bryobacteraceae bacterium. GTDB lineage: Bacteria > Acidobacteriota > Terriglobia > Bryobacterales > Bryobacteraceae > Bog-105. The sequence continues at coordinate 20,974 of DATIMM010000053.1, read as the reverse complement.
CCTAATTGGGACTTAAATCATTATAAAATTTATGGTTAGGGAATCGTATAATTATATAATCTTAGGTAACACTACAGCTATGTCGACGCTACGCGGTTCCCTGCGCCTTTTCACGCATATCCAGTTGCTTCCCATTCTTGAAAACGGCGAAGAGACCACACTGGTGGGCGGTCAGGCCGTCATGGAAGGCGTGATGATGCGGTCGCCTAACAGCTATTGTGTTGCCGTCCGCAAACCGACCGGAGAATTAGTGACGGAAGAGAGTCCGCTGCCCAGGCTCTCGAACCGCTATCCTGCTTTCAAATGGCCGGTATTGCGCGGCTTAGGAACGCTTGGCCAAGCGATGTGGCTCGGCATGAAGGCGCTAAAGTTTTCAGCCAAGTGCGCGCTAGGTGAGGACGAGGCCGCGAAGGAGAATAAGGACTCCGGCTCGTGGGCCATGACGCTCAACGCCTTGTTTTCGGTCGCATTCTTCATTGCGCTTTACAAGTTCGTTCCTCTCTATTTGGCGACATTACTGGGAAGAGCGGTTCCGGCCGTCGGCAGCCGGTTTGCGATAAACATGGTGGACGGCACTCTCCGTATCGCTATTTTCCTGGCGTTCCTGTACTTACTGTCGCGAATGAAGGACATTCATCGGGTCTTCGAATACCACGGCGCGGAACATCGGGTAGTATTCAACTTCGAATCGGGCCAGCCGGTTAATATCGACAATGCACAGCGCTTTGTGACCTGGCATCCGCGCTGCGGCACAAGCTTTTTGCTGGTCGTGATGGTGATTTCGATGATCTGCTACGCGTTCTTACCGTTTGACAGCTTCTGGGCAAAATTCGTCTCCCGGATCGCATTGCTGCCGTTGATTACGGGACTCAGCTATGAGCTCATTCGGTTCGCGGCTAAGCGTCAGGGCGGTTTGATGGCCTCACTGACGCGCCCCGGGCTATGGTTGCAACGTGTGACTACCCAGCCGCCATCCAATGAACAGACGGAAGTTGCCATTCATGCCCTTCAGCGGGCGATGGAGTTAGAAAAGGCGCAAGGCGGCGTGCTGGTCATCGCTTAATAGCAGCCGATCATTCGCCGGATCATATTCATGCAATATAGAAATCGATTAGAAGAAGCAGAAACGCGGTATAACGAACTGACCGCCAAAATGGCTGATCCGGCCGTGATCAATGACGCAGAGCAGTATCGCAAGACCGCGAAGGCTCAAAGCGAACTAGCCGAGCAGGTGGCAAAGTATCGCGAATGGAAGAAAACCGAGCAGGAACTGTCTGACGCCCGCGCGATGCTGGATGAGAGCGATCCGGAGCTTCGCCAAATGGCGGAGTTGGAGATCACCAGGCTGGAGCCTGAGCTAGCTCAGATCGAGCAAGATCTGCAGGTGCTATTACTTCCGAAAGACCCGAACGACGAGAAGGACATCGTCCTTGAAATTCGCAAGGGCGCCGGGGGCGACGAAGCCTCGCTGTTTGCCGCTGAAGTGTTCCGAATGTATACACGCTATGCCGAAGAACAAGGCTGGCGGGTTGAGATCACCTCATTAAGCGAATCATCCGTTGGCGGACTTAGCGAAGTGATTGCGATCATCAGCGGCGATAAGGTGTACAGCCGGCTGAAATACGAAAGTGGCGTACACCGGGTACAGCGCGTCCCAGCGACGGAAACGCAGGGCCGGGTACATACATCGACCATCACTGTGGTCGTCATGCCCGAGGCCGACGAGGTGGACGTTCAGATTGATCCGAAAGACGTACGGGTTGATACCTTCTGTTCCTCCGGTCCGGGCGGCCAGTCGGTTAACACCACCTACTCGGCAGTCCGTCTCACGCACTTGCCAACGAACACCGTAGTTTCCTGCCAGGACGAAAAGTCGCAGATCAAGAATCGTGCAAAGGCAATGCAAGTTCTCCGCTCGCGTCTGTATCAGATGGAGTTGGAGAAGCAGCTGGCATCCATCGGCGCGGAGCGCAAGAGTATGGTCGGCACGGGTGACCGCAGCGAAAAGATCCGGACCTACAATTTTCCGCAGAATCGATTGACGGACCATCGGATCGGCCTGACTCTTCACCAGCTTGATCTCACTATGCAGGGGCGATTGCAGCCCGTAATCGATGCCTTGACCACGTACTATCAATCCGAGCTTCTTCGCGAACAGGGCCGGGCCGCTTAAGTAGCGGTGACCGTTCAAACTGCCCTGCAGCAGGGCACCGAAATTCTCAATAAAGCGAACGTTCCTGTGCCGCGGCTTACCGCTGAAGTGCTGCTGTGTCATGCCATGCGCTGTGAGCGTGCCTATCTTTATGCTCATGGGGGGGATGAGCTCATACAGCGGGCCTGGATTCACTACGGGCGTTATCTAAACGAGCGACTACACGGGAAGCCGACGCAGTACATCACCCACAAACAAGAGTTTTATGGGCGTAATTTCTATGTCAATGGCGATGTACTGATTCCACGGCCTGAGACAGAACACCTGGTGGAGGCCGCGACTACCTATTTAAAAGGGCGGAATCTATTGACAATCCTCGACGTGGGTACAGGCTCAGGAGCGATAGCCATCAGCATCAGTCTCGAAAGCGATCGTTCCGTATTCGCCTCCGACATTTCGGCACCTGCTCTTGCGGTAGCAGATAGGAACCGCCGTACTCATACGGCGCGCGTGCAATTGTTCGCGTCTGACTTACTCGGAGCCGTTACACCCTCCAGTGTGGACCTGCTGGTCTCCAATCCCCCCTACGTACCTGGTTCGGACGCTGCAAATATGCAGAGCGAAGTGCGCGATTGGGAGCCACACCTCGCCTTGTTTGCCGGTGATAGTGGCCTCGAGATATACAGGCGCCTTCTGGAAGAAGCGGCGATCGCTTTGAAACCGGGCGGCCGCTTGTTCATGGAACTAGGCTACCGCTCCCTGGACAGCGTTCGCGAGATGCTGACCGGAGGATGGACAGACATGGACGTGATCTCTGACCTCGCGGGGTTGCCTCGCGTCCTTGGCGCTACACTACATTCCTGAAAGCTGTTTTTCATGCAGCGCCTTATCTGCCATGTCGACATGGATGCGTTCTTCGTTTCGGTGGAGGAACTGTTCGATCCCTCGCTGAAGGGTAAGCCTGTTGTCGTCGGCGGAAAAGCGGATCAGCGCGGGGTAGTAGCAGCCGCATCTTACGCAGCCAGAAAGTTTGGCGTACACTCGGCCATGCCATTGCGGACGGCAGCCCGGCTGTGTCCGAACGCTATTTTCGTGGAGGGCCAACCTGGTCGCTATCGGGAGTTTTCGAAAAGAATTTATGCCGTTTTGAACCGCTTCGCGCCGAAGGTGGAGATGGCCTCCATCGACGAGGCGTACCTGGATCTGACGGGAACCGGACGCCTTTTTGGCCCTCCCCTGAAGGCGGCTCACAGTCTGCACGAAGCCATTTTGAAGGAGACCGGACTCAAGTGTTCTCTGGGCCTGGCATCGTCGCGTTTGGTGGCAAAGGTCTCATCGGACCAAGCCAAACCCAATGGTGTACTTTACATCGTCCCGGGCTTGGAAGCGGCGTTCCTTGCCCCACTCGACATTCGGAAGATCCCCGGAGTTGGGAAGAAGACCGCGGCATCACTCCACAACATCGGAGTGCGCCGGGTAGGAGACTTGGCGAAGTTGGAGGAGCGCTTCCTGACGTTGCACTTCGGGCGATGGGGACTGGCACTCTCCGGCAAGGCGAGGGGTGAAGATGCGGGCGGCTGGTTTGACACAGAGCTTGGTGCGAGCGATAACCCGAAATCAATCAGTCACGAGAATACGTTCAGTCAAGACGTCTCTGACCGGGGCCGTCTGGAAGCGGCGATTCTGAAGCTCTCGGAAATGGTGGCGAAGCGCCTTCGTGAGCACAAGCTTTATGCCCGGACAATCCAGCTGAAGCTGCGTTATGACGATTTCTCGACGATTACACGCGCCTGCTCTCTCGATCACGCAACACAACTGGACGGCGAGATAGCCGGCGCGGTCATGCAGCTGTTTCGCAAAGCGTGGGACGGCAAAGCGCCAATCCGACTTTTGGGAGTTCACGCGGGATCTTTGGAGACCACAGAGGGACAGATGAGCTTGTTGGACGAGCCGGCGACAGAGCGGCTGCGGCGGGCGTTTCGTTCGGTTGATCACATCCGGAATCGCTTCGGCGCGGCGAGTGTGTCCCTGGCAAAGAGCCTTCGCACAGGTATTCGGGAACGGGTGCACGAAAATCCTTTCGATCTACCGGGCAAGGAAGCAGCGACTAAGTCCAGTCAAGACGATTAGCGAGGCCTGATATGATGGCGCATCATGAAAATGCGTCGGCGCGATGCGCTGAAAGCACTCTCGGCCGCGTCAGTGATTCTCCCCTCCAGTCTTCGTTTGGCGGCTCAAGGCAAGCAGTATCAATCTACGTGGGCATCCATTGACAGCCGCCCCATTCCAGCTTGGTATCAGGACGCCAAATTCGGCATATTCATCCATTGGGGCGTGTACTCTGTTCCTTCCTATGCGCCCGTGAAGGTGAAGGGCGAAACGCCGTACGCGGAGTGGTACTGGCATTCACTCGAGGAAGGCAAGAAACGCAATGGCGCGCCCGGCGATGGAGCCCATACCTGGGCATTTCACAAGCAGAACTATGGCGCGGATTTCCCCTACTTCGACTTTGCGCCTAGCTTTACGGCGGCGCTCTTTGACCCGGACCATTGGGCCAATGTCATTGCCGCCTCCGGAGCGCGGTACGTTGCGCTTACGTCGAAGCACCACGAAGGTTTCACTCTTTGGAAAAGCGCCGAAGCCAACAAGGTTTGGGGCCGCCCCTGGAACAGCGTCGATATTGGGCCCAAGCGGGATCTGCTTCTGGAACTGACGGAAGCCGGCCGGCGAAAGGGCCTTCACATGGGCATCTATTATTCGCTGTACGAATGGTACAACCCGCTTTGGCTGACCGACCGCAAGCGCTATGTCAGCGAGCATCTCTTTCCGCAGTTCAAAGATGTGGTGACGCATGCAAAGCCGGAGATCATTTTCTCAGACGGTGAATGGGAGATGACCAGCGAGGAGTGGCGCGCACCGGAACTGCTGGCCTGGCTTCTCAATGACTCCCCGGTGGCCGACCGCGTCGTAATTGATGATCGTTGGGGAAAGGATACACGGCACAAACACGGCGGATATTACACCACTGAATATACGTCCGGGATGCAATCCGGCAATCATCCCTGGGAAGAAAGCCGCGGCATCGGCTTTTCGTATGGTTACAACCGGATGGAAACGCTAAGCGATTACCATACTGATCGAGAGTTGCTGTTGATGTTGGTTGACATCGTAAGCCGGGGAGGAAACCTTCTGCTCGATATCGGGCCCACGGCAGATGGGCGCATCCCGACCATCATGGAAGAAAGACTGACGCAGATTGGAGAATGGCTGCATGCCAACGGGGAAGCCATTTACGGAACACGGCCCTGGCAAAAGCCGCGTCAATGGAGCACGGGAACCGTTCCTCATCTCGAAGAGAAGGAGTTCATGAGCGAATACGACATCAACAAGATGGTAGACGCGCCGCCGCCCGGATTTGCTCAGGTTCAGGCATTCTTCACGACGAAAAACGGTGAGCTATACGCGATGCTGCCCCGTTGGCCGGAGCAGGACGTCACCTTGGAAGGGTTAACCGGGCCCGCCGCAGCGACGGTGATTCTGCTTGAAACTGGCGATAATTTACCCTTCCGCTCGAGCGGGCCGCAGGTCACCGTGACCGTGCCTCCTGCCCTGCGCTTTAAGCTGCCACACCGGCACCTATATACCTTGAAGCTAACGGGCTTCAGACCCGCCAGTTAGAGCGATTTTCGGCTGGGCATCAGGAGTAGCCACAATGGCGCAACCAGCCCTGTACGTTTGTGGCGTGATGGTGTGCAAGTCTGCCCCGACAGCTTGCTCCAATGCTGGCCAGAGCCGTGAGCGCGCAGCGCGCAGATAGGCTTTTCATTTGCTCCAAGCCGGTTCAATGGGATTGAGGTCGGGCGAGTAAGGCGGCAAGTACAGCAGCCGGCATCCGTGCCTCCGCAAATGCGTGCGCACTTGCTGGTGTTTGTGAGCGGGCAGGTTGTCCATGACAATGACTGGGCCGGGACGCAGCGTGGGCGCGAGCGCGTGTCGCAGGAAGGCTAGAAAAATGTCGGAATCCGTAGCCGCATCAATGGTCACGCTCGCTTGTACTCCTTGACTGGTCACCGCGCCCAGGATGGTGAGCACCTTCCAATGGCCGTGCGGGACGGCTTCGGGCACCCGGATGCCTTTGGGCGCGCGCCCATACAGGCCGGTCATGTTGGTGCGAACACCGCTTTCATCGACAAACACCAGATCGTCCCTGCTCCATTGCGCCAGGCGGGCACGAAACTGCCCGCGTGCTTGCTCGACGGCGGGCCGGTGGCGTTCGGCAGCGCTCAGCGACTTTTTTTACGCGGCAGTCCCAAGGCCTTGAGCGTGCGCGCCATCACCGGAACACTGGTCCGCACGCACCAGCGTTCGGCGGCGAAGGCCACCCGTTCCTCCAGGCTCCGGTCGCTACGCTCGGCCACCAGACGGCGCAGTTCCTTGTGCCATCCCGCTAAACGCGCCACGACGCCTCCGCCATGCGGTTTGGCCTCCACCGTGCCAGTAGTACGCCATTGCCGTCACAACTTCTCCACTGTGTTCAGGTGCACTTCGTACAATTCGGCAATTTCTGCCTGAGTCAGTTCGCCGGCTTGGCAAGCATGCACAATCCGGCTCCGAAGATCCAACGACAACGCTCGCGGCATCACCCCTCCGCTTTGCCTTCAGCTTAGCCCTGATATGCGCTCGAAAGTTGCTCTAGCTGCTCGCCGACTGTGTCCTGGCAGGGGGGAGTCAGGCAAACAGAGTCGCGGGCTACGGTATCATACTGGGCCCAAATACGAGTTGTGCGGCACTATACATGAAGCGCTTCACAGAAGTGCAACGGAGTACGCACAACTATGCCGATCCCTACGAAAAGCCTCAGCCTGTCTGTCGCCGCCCTCCTGATCGTCACGACTACACCTGTCGTGGTCGCACAAAGTCCCGAAGACCCAAACATGCAACAGCTCCTCGCCGCGGCAGAGAATCGCGCGAGAGCGAATCTGGATCAGGACGCTGTTGGTTTCTTTCGCGATGCAGTGATCTCCTACATATACGGCTACTCCCTTGTGGCGATGGCCATGACGGAGCGCGTCGCTACTACGATCCCTGATGCGACAACTCAGCTCGGCCGGGCCCCCATTAGCCAACTCTATAGAGCAACGGGGCTGCCAGTCGGTTCGGGATATAAGGATGTAGTGCTGCCCAGCACTACCACGTTGTACGCTCCGTCGTTCATGGACCTCAGCAAGGAACCGCTGATCCTGCACATTCCCCAAATTGACAGCAACCGTTTCTTCATCGTGGAACTGTTGGATGGCTGGACGAATGTGAATCGGGACTCACCCGGGTCGCGCATAGGAACGACCGCTGGTGATTATGCGCTGGTCGGCCCCAATAACACCGCCCCGCTACCCGCGGGCCTGACGGGCGAGATCGACTTCGATACAAACACTGTCTGGGCGATCACACGCGTGTATACAACGGGTGCGCCAGATGATGTAGAACTGGTGGCCGATAACATCTTCAAAGAGCTCACGCTGACTCCAGCAAGTGCGTACGGGAAGCCTTATACACCCCTCACCAATCTTCCCGTCAATCCATCCATTGATGTGACTACGCAGCCCATCAAGCAAGTCGACAGCCTGGATGCGTGCACCTTCTTCGGGATCATGTCGGCCATGATGAGAACCAACCCACCCCGCGCCATCGACGTTGGCATCGTGAAACGTCTGAATCGGCTCGGCATTTTACCCCCCAACCAGTTTTCATGCGCCGGACTTCTGAATCCAAACACGCCTAATGGTAAGTCTGAACTGGCAGCCCTGGAACTTGCCGTTCTGACAGCCAAGCAGATCATGGCCGACACCCCACCTCCATCACTAACGCCCACTAACTGGTCGGTATCGCTCGACGTAGGCGACTACGGTAATAGATATCTGCTGCGCGCGCTCGTGGCTCAGAAGGCATTGGGAGCCAATAGGCCGCAAGACGCGGTTTACGGCTATGGCATCTTTGACAGCGGCGGGACAGCCGATGACAATCGCCTGAACGGCGCCAGGAACTACGTCATACACTTCCACGCGCCCACGAATTCCCGTGCGCCGCTGGAGATTCCGCCAATCGATGGAAACGGTTTCTGGTCGCTGACGCTGTACCAGGGAGACGGAACCCTGAATGACAACAAGGTGGCCACCTACAACGCCTTAAGCACGAAGCCTGTACAAAACCACCAGGCGTGCCCTAACGCCGATGGCTCGCTGGATATTTATGTGCAGGCGACACCGCCGTCAAACTCTCAGGCTTTCTGCAACTGGCTCGAGGCGCCCCAACCCGGACCAGACAACGACGGAAGCTTCATTATGTTCCTACGCCTGTACTGGCCCGACAGCGCAGTAACCAGTCGCAGAAACGCCTGGTATCCGCCTGCCATCGTAAGAACCAATTGAGAGCCGAGAATCTAGAGCGATGCAACGTTCAGCCCGAGAGTCAGATTGCAACTTGCCGCTACTCTGAGGTATGCAGGACCTTATCACAGGAAAGAAGCTCCTGCATATTTTGAGATATGGAAGCGCCGAACGGTAGGTATTTCAAACGAGTCTTACGACATCGATCTAGTCCATCTCTGTTTTGGCTTCAATCCTACTTCGGGCGAAAGACTCGAAGGCCGCTTTCCGGATTTCGGACTGTTTGCTGCCCTTTAACCTTTCCTTGCTGTTCAAGGAAAGCCGCATCACAAAGTGACTTCCGGAACGACAGTCGAAATCAGCCCAGAGGTCGCCCCCATTCGCCAACACGGTTTGTCTGGAGAGTGCCAGCCCGAGCCCCAGGCCTCCTGTCTTGCCCTGAGTAGCGAACGGCTGAAACAATGAAGGCCGCAAGTCCGGGTGGATGCCGCGCCCCGTATCCCGGATATGGAGGTAGACCACCTCTTCGGCGATTTCGGCTGATACCGTAATCGTCCCGTTAGCATCCATCGCTTCGAGCGCATTCTCGAACAGGTTGTGGAAGACGCGTTCCATGGGAGCTCGATCGACGGCCAACTCTAAGCTCGGGGGAATGCTGCACTCGAATTTAACTCCGGTCAGTTCCCTTCGGGCAGTAAGTCCATGCCACGCGGTCATCACGATGTCAGACAGATGGCAAAGCGCGACTTCGTGTGGCTCACTTCTTGCCGCCGACAGGAGTTCCTGCAGGATTTCCATGACGCCGCGCGATGCCTGGTACATGTTTTTTGCAAGGCGTTTCACCTGCCTCGGGGGAAGGTCATTATCCACCAACATCTCGGAGCCGGCATAGATGGAGGCCAGCGGATTTCGCAGATCGTGCACCACAAAGGTTGCCAACCGTGCTACGGCGGTGAGGCGCTCATTCCGAATCAGCTCCGCTCTGGCGCTTTCAAGTGAGGTGCACATAGCATTGAATGTGTTCGCAAGCCGTCCCAGTTCATCGTCTGTGCTTTCCTTTATCCGGATGTGATAGTTCCCTTTCGCGATCTCGGAGGCGGCCCGGTCCAGAGTTGCGACAGGTCCCATGATGCGTTGAGCAACGCCATAGGTGCAGAGAATGGCCGCGATCAGTCCGGCTAACCATAACACGAGAATCCGTTGACGCAGCTCGTGCAAGGCCTGCTGCTGACCGGCGAGCGAACGCACGATACAGAGTTCGCCGCCACCACCGGGTATGATGCTGGGAAGAACTCTGCTTAGGGCCAGATAGGCAGTGCCGCCCGCCTGCAGCCGCATCGCATGACGGCTGGTGCCCTGAGCCGAACAGAGCGTTGCCAGCGTTTGCAGGTCCGCTTTGTTCTCCATTGTGGATGCCAGTGGCTTGCCCTGAACATTAAAGATCAAATCACTTCCGCCCGATGCCAGTTTCAGCGAGCGCAGGAAATCGTTATCGAGTTCAAAGCCTGTGACGAGCACATCCAGCAGAGCTTTGCCGCCGGCCGCATCGACATAAACCGGTGTAGTCACCATCTGAAACAGACGGCCTTTCTCCTGAAGAAAGCCCGTCCTCTGCACCGGCTGCGTGGGCGTGTCCGCGCGTATAAAGTCGAGATTGTCGCCCGTCCGAAACGGGGGGTGCTCTCCGACGACCGCAATGGTCTTTCCGTTGCCATCGGCTACGGCCAACAGCGCATTGCCGGAGGCGATGTGTGCCCATAATTCGCCGGCTGTGTCTTCAATGGTGGCGCGATCGTTCGTTTGGAAAGCCGCGCGCACGTCCGCCATCCGGCTAATTACGCTGCTAATCTTCTGCAGGTTTTTGGTGTGTTCCTGCCACAGCGCTTCGTAGGCCTGGAAGCTTCTGCTGACTTCCTGCTCCAGCCCTTCGGTGGCCCGCGCCGCGATGCTCTTCTCAAGAAAGTACCCGGTGGCTGCGAAGATCACCGTCAGAATCGCGGAAGTCAACAGGGGCAGCCTCCATAGAACAGATCTGCTTGGCAGCCTCATTGTCGCGCTCCTGGGTAATTCTCCGGTTCGGAAGTTTCCGGATAATCCTTTCCATACTTATTCAAGTGGGGCATGGGAAGGTATCCACTCTCGGAGACTGCTACGCGTCCCAGGTCCTCGGGCCCGTTCGTCACTTCCACGGTTCTCGCAAGCGAGGCCAGGGTCTGGTCGGTGGCGCGCTCGTAATAAAAGGACAGCCGATAGAGACCCTTGGGGACATTCTGGATTTCGAACGTTCCATTCTTAGCGGAGGTCGCATAAAACGGAGAGCTTAGAACAACGATCACGGCGCTCATGGAGGAGTGGATGTTGCAGAAGACCCGGACCACTCCGGGGCGGCGGAAGGTGACGCTACGGCTGGAGCCGGGCGGGTAAAGACCGATATCAAAAATCTGGCCGTTGTAGTTGGAAAAGGCATTATGAAAGATGGGATCGTCGTTGGGAAGGTCGACGGTGCTGCCTACCGGGATTGCGAGGACATGAGGCGTGAAGGTCTTATTCTTTTGAAGTATCTGCGTTCTCATCGGGCGAGGTCTGGGCAGCAGAGGTCCGCCTGGCGCTTGTTCGAGCCAGACCACGACTCCGGAAGCGTCGGCGGCCTTTGAATGCTTACGGCCCAGATCTTTCAGGACGATCTCACCTCGAACCGTAGCGGCACAGGTCCACGAGATCGCCAGGCTAAAACAAATAAGCAAGCGCCAGATCATAATGATTGTTCAACCTATCGCCCAATCCCAGGTACATGGTTCGCGCTTGGCCCACCTCGAAAGCCGCTACAACATTGGGCGCCAAAAGATACATCGCGTTCATCGCATAGTACTGATTTTTTCCAATTCCGCGAGCTGCTACATCCCGGTTACGGTCATCCTGCTGCCCGCCGTAAAAATCGAAGGACAGCTTAGACGTCGCCAGATAACGGAGCTGCGCCCACCCTCCGCTTCCGTGTATGGCAAAGACCTCGTAGTCCGGTGTCACGGTAGTGCCGCCCAGTGCTCCCAGATTCGCGAAGTTCTGTCCGCGAAACAGCATCCCGGTCAGCTCCAGCTGGGGTATCGGCTTTACAAGCCAGTCGACTCCGTACAGCCTGGAAGGAATGGATTTGCCGAGAATGTGGCTTGTGCTGGTGTGAAAAACGGGAGCTACCTCCAGAACACGGCCCTCTGCGAACTCGTGCTTTACATTGAGACGCGTCTCCAAAGCAGGCCGTGTACCCTCAGTTTCGCTTGCCACATAACTGCTCTGGCTGGTCGTCTCCTTGGTTTGGAACACCCCTGCTTCCGCTGTGAGGGTGGTCTTTTCAGAAAGGTGGAACCGCTGCTCAATTCGAGCCTGGGGCCGCCACAGCCAGGGATTCCCGGCCGCCGTTAGCGGAGAAACACCAACCTGTGCGAACGAATTAGGCTCTCTGCGCGAGACCAGCGGCTTGTCCTGGCCAACCGCGAATGTAGTGTTTGGCCAGTCGAGCTGAATGGTGGCCAAACGCAGCCGGACCAGATGGTTCAGTGAATCCGCCGAACCTCCAAAGAAGTCCATGTAAAGCGAGCCCGATACCGTTCCGCCCAGAAAAGTCCGTGGGCCGTGGTAGGTCAGCCCCAGAACTGTCTGCCGCAGGGTCGCTCCGCTATTCCGGGCGCTGCTTGTTGCCGCCGCGACGGTTGGGTCTTGCGCGCCTCCGTTGTAGGCTCCATTTGTAAAGGCGTTGAATAAAACGATCCCTGTCAACCGGAGCGGATACCGCTGGGATGCTTCCACTTTTGTCTGGGCCAGTTCTTCGATCCGGTGCTCGCTGATTTCTTCACGTTCGGCGGTTCGCTCTGCCGTGGCTGGGCTCGCAGGGGCGGCGGTTGGCTGAGCGGCCGTCTGTGCAGATCGCTCTTTGGCCTGCTGGTTTGCAGCTTCAACCGTCTGACGCAGTTCTTTGATCTGCTCCAGCAGCTCATGATTCTCCTTTTCCAGCTGGTCGAGCCTTTGGAGGATGTCGCCGTTGGTAACGGCCGTTTGCGGCAGAGCCGGGACGGCAAGCCAAAAGGAGAATACAACCGCGCAAATCCGTCCAGCGGACGCGAAATTCAATCTACCTAACATGATGCCCTCCAGCGGACCGCGAGGCGTTAATGAAACACCGGCTTTGCCGTGCCTACGCTATGCAGCATTAGGGGAGAAATCGATACCCTACGCCGTGCAAAGTGATGAAATGCCGCGGGTCGCTCGGCTCTGGCTCAAGCTTGTGGCGTAGCTTCACCACATGCGCATCCACGGTCCTTGTATTCGGAAAGCACTCGTATCCCCAAACTGAATTGAGTATCAGATCTCGCGTTAAAGGCTTGTCGGGATTCTGTATAAAGAACGTCAGCAGGTTGTACTCAGCCGGGGTCATTTTGATCAACTCTCCGTGGCGGGTCACCGATCTCCGTTCCAGGTCAACGGTCGTGTCCCCAAACTGTATCAAACTTTTGGTCCCAGGTGAGCAGCGCCTCAGTACCGCCCGGATTCGCGCGAGAAGTTCGCGCGCGCCAAACGGCTTCACGACGTAATCGTCTGCGCCAATCTCCAGCAGGAGGACCTTGTCCACTTCCTCATTAATGGCGCTCACGGCGATGATGGGGAACTTCATTCCGCTCTGGCGCAATTGCTTACAGATATCGATGCCGCTCAAACCGGGCAGGCGCAGGTCAACCAGGAGGAGATCGGGTTTTTCCCGCAAAGCGCTCTCTAAACCGCTGATGCCATCACTCGCCAGGATGGGCCGGAAGTCTGCCTGCTCTAAAATTACGGCGATAGTATCCCGAAGACTGGCGTCATCATCGATCACTAGAATGCTGTTCATGCCAGAATGAATGCCCTCGGCTGCGGTACTGGAACGAGTGTAGCGTAGTGGTTTGGCCGAGTGTGCGCTGCCCTATAGAGGAGAGGCTGATGACTCCGTGGGCGGAATGCAGGTCGGAGACTGCCCGCTCCTGGTTATCCGCCGGACTGCTCAGAGACGGTTTCTCGACGGCGAGACTGGCGGCTTTTCGCCGGGGGGAACAGCAGAACTGGACGTAGTCGGGCACGGTAGAGCGCAGGCAGCCCGATGCCGCGGCCACAATCACTGGCGAAGAGAACCGACTTAGAGTCTAATTCCCAGGCAGGCGCAAAGCTGTCGCAGTTTCCCCCCGTGAGGCGAGTGAGTTGTCCTCCATCGACTTTGCGTAACCAGATTTGGGTTGTGCCGGAAGAAGGGCGTGTAAAGGCCAACCATTTTCGATCCGGGGAAATGGCTTTTTCTTCGGCGTGATCCGCAATCGCTCCGCTGCGGACGGCCTTACCCCTAACTGGGTTGAGCAGGTTCATAGTAGACACTCCGTGTGCAACCAGTTCGAACTGGATGGGGCCATCGGGGGAAAGCGCCACCGGGTGAAAGGCCTCCCCGCTAAACACAAATGGCTCGATGGAACCGTTGTGCTCCCAGCGCAATATATAGCGATCGGAACCGATGGACTGGTAGACAACACCAGACCGAAGCACGGCGGGAGACGAGGAGTAAATAGCCCTATGTTCCACGGCGAAGGGTTCCCAGTTTTGACCCGGCTCCTGCGCGTAGTTGACGAGACCGTTCCTGGCCAGCAGTGTCGCGCTGAAAACAACGGCAGCCGTCGAGAGGAGAGCCGGTTTCCATTTAAGGCGCTGCCAGTAACCGTCTCCCGCCAAAAACAACAAAGTGAGAAGGCACCATACTTTCGGAAAAAGCCAACTCCATGACGGACGCATCGGTAGGGCCGAGATCGCGTAACAGATAAGCAGTAATATCCGTTTCTGCCACGTTGCCCCGGGCAATAACAACGACAGCGGCAGAAGTAAAAGGATGAATGTATAAGATGCGGTGTTTGGCGAAACGAGAAGCAAGGCGATGAGGAAGCCAGCAAAGCCGACGTTTGAAGGCTCCGCCCGTCTCAAGGCCAGAAGCGGGAACACGAGCAGCGTCAGTGTCAGTAGCGGCTGCAGGAAGAAAAACAGCCACGGCGCGATCCACAAAGGATGCGGATTCAACTCCGGTTCGAACATGAGTGTCCGCCGTAACAGAGTCGACAGCGTTCCGGTGCCCGCACTATAGGGATCCAGCGTTTCTCCTTTCAGTGCTCGTGGAAGGACGTGCGTCAGGAAATAGGCGACGTCGGTCCAGCTGAACAGGGATACGGCGACTGCCGCGAGAACCAATGAGCCGGCCAGCATTCCCGCCACTGCCTTCCAATTCCGCTTCGCGGCGAAGTAGAGTAGAAAGGGCCCCCCATACAGTTTCAGACCGAAGACCACGCCCAGCAGGATTCCGGCGGAACGATGGTGGCGGCGATGCAAACAATGGGCCGCGAACGTGAGCAAAAAGAGGAGGAAAATGTAGTACTGCCCGAGCACAAGGTTGATATGCAACGAGCCGTATCCAGCCATGGCGAGCAAGGCAATCGCAGCCGCACTGAAGCGTGTAATGCGCGTTAACAGCCAGATGGTTGCGGCGAGCAGAATGAGATTGGCTACCAGCCAGATGCGCTTGGCGGTCTGCACTGGAAAGTTGGCAACGGGTACGATCGGCAGCATGGTTAGCGGGGTCTGAGGGACGTATCCGCCAAGCTGCCGTTCGATGCCGACGTAATTCATCTGGCGCTGAAACCAAGTCCAGTCGTAGAAATTCCGCAACTTCTCTCCCTTACGCACGAGCACGGCTGCCGTGTAGTAATTGGGAAAATCAGTTTCGGCGCGATTCCACCCCTGGTAGAACGAGAAGCTAACCAGACTGGCAAAGACTACTAAGATCAGAGCTTGAAGGACGTAGACAAGCGTTACGCGTCGCCACCTCCGATCCGGTATCGCGATGCACTGCCCATCGCTCTCGGTTTTCATGCAACATTTGAGACCCGTGAACGTTCTTCCTGGTACTCCTGATCCGTATTGAGTGCCCATAAATTTTCGCGGCTTGGAATCCCCGCGACGATGTTGTCAACGGCGACCATTGCGGTCAGCATTGAGTGATCCTGGTTGTTGTATCGATGCATTCCATTACGGCCGATAAGAAAAAGGTTCTCAAAGCGGTCGGTCCAGCGCCTGACCTTAGAAAATTGGTTGTAAGAGCCAAAATATGCGGGATAGGCTTTGGAAGCTCGGACAACTGTGGCATCCAGTATGTCGGACGGAGCCAAGATACCCATGGCAATCAGCTCACTTTTGGCTAGTCCCCTGAGTTCGCTGTCATTCCTTCGCCAGAGTTCGTCCGCTTCATTGCAGAAATATTCCACGCCCACCCAGACCGTGGATGGGTCCGCAACCATGGCGGGGCTCCAGTTGTTGAAGATTTGCAGGCGTCCGGCGAGCATGCCAGGTTCCTGGATGTAAATCCAGTTGTCTTGGAGCGTCCGTCCGGAGCTTTCCCGCAGGGCGAAGCGTTTGCATAGAACACCAACGGTGATGAAATCCCGATACTTCAGCCCGTCGGCAATCCCGCGCACTGTCGCAGGTGCAGAAGGAGTCATGGCAGAGACGAGTTCTTTGACAGGCATCGTGGAAAACACATAGTCTGCACTGAATTGTCTTAACTCACCCGTATGGGAGTTGGTTGCTCGCACGGCGACAATACGCTGTGAGTTTGTATGGACGATCTGGTCTACTTGGCACCGCATCAGAATCTTCCCGCCCAACCCTTTAATACGGCGAGCTACTTCTTCCCACATCTGGCCTGGCCCCAATCGCGGATACATAAACTGCTCGATGAGGGAAGTTTCACAGTTCTGTCGGAAGAACTTCGTTTGGCGAGGCACCAATAGACGTTGCAGATGATGGGCGGCCATTTTTGTAAGGGACAGTCCCCTGATCCGCTGCGTACCCCATGCCGCGTCGATGTCCTTACAAGAGACTCCCCATACCTTTTCGGTGTAGTTTTTGAAGAACACAAAATACAACTCGCGGCCGAACCGATTAATCAGAAATTCCTCGAGATTTTTTTCGTCGGGTATTAAGAACATTCGGGAGCGGATGTAGCTCCACCCGATACGAACGGACTGAAGTAGGCCCAACTTTTTCAGAGTGTCGGTCGTTAAGGAAATCGGATAATCGAAAAGTTTTCCTCTGAAGTAAATCCGTGATTTGCGATCGCGAATCAGCATCACCTTTTCGGCGTCCCGAGGAGACGCCGCGTCCTCTGGCGTGCGCACCAGCGCCGATTGCCGTTGGTACGTTATCCGTAGCGTTTGCCCAGGCGCAGACTGTAACGGCAACATCTGCAGCCACCAGTTGATGACCCGCTGCGACTTCGAGAAGAATCGATGCCCACCTACATCGAGTCTGTTGCCTTTGTAGTTGACGGTTCGAGAGAGCCCTCCTACCTGATCGCTCTGCTCGAGAACGATCGGAACAATGTTGGTGCGAGTGAGGAGCTCGTAGGCGGCAGTAAGGCCTGCCGGACCAGCCCCAATAATGACCGCGTACCTGGTGGGCCGATTCGAAGTCTCCATCCAGCAATCCTTTTTATTCGAGGCCGTACATTTTCATTGATCAATGGATCTGACGCGTGAGGTCGAACCCTATGAACAGGCCTCCAGGAGTATCAGCGCTCGGATCACCCAAAAACTGTGCGCGGGTGCCAGCGCGCTGGGAGACGGTAGTGCCGGGACTGTTCGTGAATCCCAACGTGAACGCATGACGCCAAATCTTCTTTTGAATGCCAAAGGCGTACGCTGGACGATGAATGCCAAGCTCGTCGCCATTGGCAAGTGTAGGAATCACTTCAGCCAACAGAGCGACCGTGGGCCGAACGTCGACGGCCAGACCGATGCCAAGCGAAAAGGCGTTGGTTCCCGGAAGGTCGGGGATCTGCTGGGAACGGAATCCGCTCTGGGTTAGAGGTCGATCGTTGAAGGACATCGTGGGCACCAGGTACAGTTGGGCTCGGGACGTGAGACTACGGGAAATGATTCCTTCTATGTTCTCGGTGTAGTTCTTGCGGAAGTTGTTCTGACCTTCGATGGAGACTCGGACCATCAGGTTGACCGGATTTCCTTTGTGTTCGTCCAGTAGGTTATAACCAGCCATGAGTTGAATAGGACGGCCGATGACGGACGGCGATCGATAGATACTGAGCGAGAGCTTGTCGGTTACGCCGTACCTGAAGCCGAAGGACGGAATGGCGAAGCCATCGAGCCCGAATAGGATTTCGCCTCGACCTGTCCCCGTGAATGCTGGATCGTATGCGAACCGATGCGCAAAGTTCACGTAAACTCCATGGCGAGCGGTAGGTCTTCCCGTTGGCAGGCTCACAAGCACGTCATCGCCTGGCTCGTAAACCTTGGGCTTTTCGGGCGGCTTGTTGGCATTCACGGTAGCTTGGCTTCCGCCTGGACCTGGAGAGAACGAGCGAATATAGGACGTTAGCGCTGTAATCTGCGTGTCAGTGAGCCGGCCGGACCACGGTGGCATTCTTCCGGGTATTCCGTTACTAATGGTTCTCCGAATCTGCGGTTCGGTGAGGCTACGCTGAATTGAGGGATCCTGAAAGTTGGGCGTTCCTACCACTGGATTGCCTGTGCCCTGCGCGCCGTGGCAGGAGGCGCAATTCGTCATGAACAATGTTGCCGGGCTCTCGGGGGCGTTAGCGGGTGTTGGGGAAGCTGCTTCTCCTGACTGCGGTTGCCTTTCCTGCACTGTTCTAGCGACAACGTCGACCAAATACTCTTTACCGTCTCGTGTCAACACCAACGTGGATTGAGAATTACTGAGGAACGATATGCCGAGAGACTTAGCAAGATCACCGGACTGGTTGCCGGACTGCGCTGTCCGATTGGAATTCGCAGCGCCAGTACGATCCTCCGAAGCAGAGGGTGAGGGCACTGGAGCGGAGTTCTGAGCGGAAACGATTTCCGTCATTATCAGAAACACCGAGCATATGAGCAGGATTCTTAAACGCATAAAATGACCGAATTACTTACTGACGGGGTGTGCTTACGAACACAGTCTAGAGCGCGGGCAACTAATTACGGTTGTGGAATTGTCAAACTTTTGTAAAAGGCCACCGCGCTCGATTAGATAGGAAGATCGAGACTGATTACTGATGGTTAAACGTTGGCCGCGACCGGGTCGACACACGAATAATCGAATGACATCGATGTGGCAAGCAGATTTTCCATTTGACTGGCGAAGTTTTCTTCTGAAAATTTTTGGGCGAAATTCATGAGGGCGGAGGAAGAAATTCGTAACTCCTCGCGTTCGAACTGTTCCACCGCACGCTGGAGGTGCGTATCGCCAGGGTAAGAATAAAAGAATCCGCCGCGCGGACTCGCTGCCGGAACGCTTTCGAGGACTCCTCCTCGCCCTAATGCGATTACTGGCTTGCCGCTTGCCATGGCTTCCACGGCGACGATTCCGAAGTCTTCCTCTCCCGGGTGTATCAGTGCCCGGCATCGAGCATAAAGGCCGCGAAGTTCGGATGCACTTACGCGGCCACAGAACTCAATTTCTGGACCCGCGATACGCTTCAGGGATCGGCAGGCGGGGCCGTCGCCGACCAGCTTCAATTTGCGTCCGGTCCTGGAACAACATCGGACCGCATCGTCCAGACGTTTGTAGGAGACAAGTTCCGATACAGCCAAGTAATAATCTTCAGGAGGCCGGTTATAGAAGGATCCGGTGGCAACGGGAGGATAGAGCACCTGAGAGGTGCGCCGATAACATTTCCAAATCCTCTTTTGAACGTTACGGCTGTTCGCGACAAACTCGTCGACACGGGACGCCGAAGCGTAATCCCACATACGAAGATAATTTGCGAGAGAGGCGATAAGAGCGCGCTTGAGCGGCGAGGTGGTCCATTCGTGCAGATACGCCGGATACAGGTCCCACAGGTAACGCATGGGCGAGTGGCAATAGCAAATATGGCGGGTGTTCGACGATGTAATTACTCCTTTGGCAGGCCCGGATTCGCTACTGATGACCAAGTCGTATTCGCGGAGATCCAGGTGCTCCAGGGCTACCGGCATCAATGGCAGCAGATACCGGTAGTGCCGTCGAAGCGGATTCAGGAACGAGGCTTCTACATGGTGGGACCGGATAATCGGCGAAACGCGAGCAGGATCGTAAAACAACGTGAAGATGTCGGCATCCGGAAGGAGCTGGCAGAGAGCTTCCACGACTTTCTCTCCACCCCTCATTCCTAACAGCCAATAATGTACGATGGCGGTGCGCATTGCTTAGCTCTGCCGCAAGACGGCGGACGTTTCACTCTTGGTATTGACGCCCGGACGTTTATATATGGAATCTCTGCGGGTACGGTCAGGTTTTCGAGCCGTCACCGATTCAGAGCTTGACGCCAGGAGCGAGCAGATACGTTGCTGGAACAAGTTCAAATTGAATTTCTGTTCCCAGGACAGCCGGGCATGGGCAATTACGCCCGCCAGTGTGTCCGGATGGAGGTTCGAGATCTGAACTATGCTGGCGGCTAATGCTGCTGGAGTAGCTTCTGCAGTAAGAAAGCCGGTGTGGCCGTTTTCGATGATCTCGGAGATGCCTCCGGTAGGGAAGCCAAGAACAGGCACGCCAGCCGAGAATGCTTCCAGTATCACTCGCGGTGTCGCGTCAAACTGCACCGAAGGCACTACGAGCAGGTCCAGGCTGGCCAGGATTGAGCTGATGTCATCCTGCCATCCATTGAACTCGATAGGTAGACCGCAGCTCTCGTGAATTACCTGCTGAAGGTAGCCGCCCCCTGAAAACAGGGGAGCACCGGTCACGGAAAATGTACAGTCCGGGAACTGTCTCGAAACGGCTCGTGCGGCCTTGACGAACTCCAGTTGACCCTTTTCCGGCTCAATGCGTCCGATGACTCCGATCCGGCGTATGGTGGGTCGAAAGGCTGACAGACAAACGGGCATTTCCGCTACGCCGTTATAAACAATGTGGAGAGAGTGTGGACTGGCATACGGCCGTAACGGATCAGCGGCAAAGTTACAACACGCAAAGACGCGGGCGCGAGACAGACGCAACGCTTCTCCGGCAAGGCGGACTGCACTATTTTGAGTGATCCGATGGTGGCAGTGAAAAACGAGATCGGATTTCAGAAAGCGAGCCACACACGCGGCAACCGGTAGAAGGCGAGGTCCATTGACGTACAGAAGTTCAATGTTCTCGGACCTGCAAATCCGAGCCAGCATGGTGACCAACCGAGGCAACTCTAAGGCATAGTCGAACGACTCACGAATGGATTTATAGGTGCTAGAGTACGACTTGCAATTTAGTGCGTGTGTGGGGACGCCAAGGCCTCGCAGCTTATCACGAAACGGGCCCTCATCCGGCAAAGCAACCTGAACTGGCCACCCTCGCTCGTGGAAGCCGGGCAGCAAGTCGAGGAGGCAACTCTGGCCGCCGCCGAGGCTCGAGA
>DATIMM010000052.1:0-4943 GCA_035475295.1 Bryobacteraceae bacterium | reverse complement strand
GACTTCGACAAAGCGTTTGCTGATATGCAGCGTTATGCGGAACTGCTTCCCAATGAAGCCAATCCGCAGGATTCGTTTGCCGAGATCTCCCGCCTCGCCGGCCGCTTCAATGATTCGCTGGAGCACTACCGCGCCTCGTTGAAGATTGATCCTTCCTTTATCGATTCGCAAGCCGGATTGGGCGACACCTACGCTGTAATGGGCGAGGAAGAAAAAGCTCGCGCCGAATATGACATTGCCATCGCCCGCGCCACCACGCGAGTAGAGACCGTCAGCTATTCTCTTCAGCGCGCGGCCACCTGGGCGCGTGAACAGAACTTCGCCAAAGCCGATGCTGAGTATCAACAGGTTGCGCAGGCTGCGCACGAGCATGGGCTGGGTAATCTCGAAGCCGAAGCGTGGCGCAGGATGTCGGTTTATCAGACTGGCAATCGCCAGGCGACGCAGATGCTTGGCAAAGCTGAAGAGGTTTTGAAACACCCGCACCAGATGTCCGCCGCTGCCCGCCAGCAGGAATTGTCTTTGATTTTACGCACCCGCGTCGGCCACTCTGTGTACAAGGGCAACATGAAAGATGCGTTGGCATCGCTGAAGAAACTGCAGGCTCTTGCCGCCGGGAACAACAGCGGTCCGGTGCAGTACGCTCTGAACGGTGCGCAGGGAGCGGTGCTGATGGCGCAGGGCAAATTTGATGATGCCATCGCCCATCTGCAGGAAGACGATAAGAATCCCTTTTCCATCCAGCGGCTGATCGTGGCGTACAAGAAAATCGGCGCCACGGATAAGGCCACTGCAATGTCCGCTCGCTTAGCCAAATATTATGAACCTACCATCGAGCAGGCAGTGGTGGTACCCTCGTTCAATAAGAGTTTGGTAGCAATGAAGGATGGGAAGTAGCAACAAGCGATGAGCTGCTGGCTTTAGTTGTTGGCCTTTAGCAAAGCGTTGCTTCGTTGAAGGTTTTTCATCACGGTTTTGGACCCATCGTTCGTGAATTTAGTAAATTTCCAGGTCGTGACCGATGACAACTCTGCCCTGGTAGTTCTTTCGAATTTCAGAGAGCAACTGCCCGTCAGGCGTGCGGCCGCCCGGCCCTGAACCACGACCGGATACGTGATAGATGATCAGAAGTCCCGGTTTGGTGCTGTCCGCAATTTGGCCCAATTGCTCGGTGGACGTGTGGTATTTGGCACGATAACTCTTCCAGTCCGGCATGCTGGGCACGGTCGAAGAAGGCGAATAGACTTCGTGGATCATTACATCGCAAGGCTTGCATGCGGCTTCCAGCTCCGGCCCAGGGCTGGTGTCGCCCGAGATCACGATGGAGCGATCAGGTGTGTCGAAGCGATAGCCAAACGCCTCCGGCCACTCGCCATGATGCACCTTGAACGCTGAGACAGTCACGCGATCATCCTTGTAAACAACTCCGGCCTTCACATCATGCGCTCGCACGCCCGGTGGCGCTTCGCGATGCTCGAGACCTTTCATGCGAATGTCAATATCCTGCCGCCATGCCGCCAGCACATGGCTGGTCATGTCCTCTATGCCCGAAGGCCCGTAGATGTCGAGTTGTGTGCGCCCCATCACCCACGGCATAAGGATGAGGTCGGGGAGCCCGGCGGTGTGGTCGGAATGGAGATGCGTAACGAATGCCACTTTGATATTGGCCGGGTTCAATGCTGCAATGCCTTTTTGCTCCGCAGCAGCAGCGGCGCGGCGGATAACGCCCGGACCGAAGTCGACCAGATAAACGCGATCCCTGATGACGATTGCCGTCGCAGGACCAGACCGGTCAGGAAACGGTCGCGGTGTGCCGGTGCCAAGCAGCACGACTTTGGTCTGCGCGCCTGCTGCATACGAGAAAAGCACAACCGCAAAGGACACAAAGATGGCGTGAAGGATATGAAGAAATCTCCGCGATCGAAGCACCATCATTTACCGTCCTTTAAACGAAAGATAAAATTCAGCCCTGACCAAGTTTCGTAAATTGCGCAACCCTTCACGTCAACCATGCCGCGAGCCAAACCGAATTCTTGAGGTTTGGAAAGTGCACCCGGTAAATTTTGCGCTTTCATTTCCGGCTTTTTGAGGGAACCCACGAAGGTGCCCCCTCCTCCGTTGCATTGTCGGTCAGCACGTGAAATTCCGAGCCATCAATGCGCATCACTGCGATCTCGCCGTAGGGCTGAAATGTGCCGATTATAAGCGGCTGCACCGCTTCATCCTTAAAACCCTGGATTGAGGTAGCAAACGCGATCCATTCCCCATCTGGCGAAACGGACGGGTGCGCGTCATTACCGGGAAGGCGCGTCAGACGACGAAGTCCGCTACCGTCAGGCCGGATGCGATAAATCTCGTAGTCACCGTCCCGCTTGCTCGTGAAGACGATCCAGTCCCCACGCGGCGACCACGACGGGAACGTGTCGTACTCCGATCCGGTCTCTAGCCTTCGACTTTTCTCAGTGGCCAGGTCGAGGATGCGAAGCTCACGGCTAGCGCTTCGGGCAACGCGATAAACGATTTGCTTGCCGTCTGGCGACCAGCTTGGCATGCCGTTGTTGGCATCATCATGCGTGAGTTGCACCGCTTGGCCATTACTGGGGTCCACGACCATCAGTTGCGCTGGGCGGAGCTGCGCTCGCTGGAAGAACCCTCCGACTCCGACCAGTATCCCGTCGCCGAGTGGCGACCACGCCGGGCCGGCCGCATCCGCAGTGAGCGGCCCCTCCCAAATTACTCGCCGGTCTGAGCCGTCCAGGTTTGCAGTTATCAGCTTGCCGCTTCGGATCTCCCCTTCGAAGTTCGTGAGTATGTACACCATGCGCTCGCCAGCCGGCGAGAACGAGGAAGCGTCGGGGACGCGGAGGAGAGCAAATCGGGGATCGCGGCTCGGCCACTTCTGAAAAGGACGATCACGGTCACCGCGTGGATCGGTTTCGGAGTGGAACACCAGGATGCGCCCATCGGGTGACCAGGAGGGCGCCTGAAACACACCGTGAAGCGTTCGTCCACCGGCAAAGCGGAGCCCGTCTTTCGTCTGGTACACGAGTTCGCCGCCGACCCAATGCGGACACACTTTCAGTCCCTCGCCGGTCGTGAGTGTCTCGCGTTTGCCGGACGCGATCTCAACTGAAGCAATTTGTGTCGTTCCCGTCGCGAGAATCAGCCCACCCGTGCAGACTTGTTCAACATCTCCGGTATAGAACACGACGTGTCTACCATCTGGCGACCAGCTCGGTGTTCCGGCCGTCTCGCTGCTCCCGTCTGTAATCCGGCGGAGCCCAGAGCCATCCATCCGGACGATGTAGATGTCGCGGTATTGTGGCGTCACGAAGGAGCCGGCTCCAGGGCGGGTACTGTTCGGGCATGCACGCAGGCGATCCCGATCCGACGAGAAAGCAATCCATTGTCCGTCTGGAGACCACGCCGGACGGAAATCCCCTGCGGGATGGTCAGTCAAGTTGCGCATCTTGCGGGTAACGAGATCGAGGATCCAAATGTCGGCCTGACCACTTCGGCTTGAGACAAACGCCAGGAATTTGCCATTGGGCGACAGTGCAGCCTGATCTTCGAATCCCGGATCATCGGTCAACCGCTCCAGCCCCGAGCCGTCCGGGTGGACGCGCCAGATGTCGGCAGAGCCGGCGCGGTGCGAGGTAAACACAATCCAGCGGCCATCAGCGGAGAACGACGCGTTGTAATCCAGGGCGGGATCGGGCACGAGCGGGCGGATATGGGTGCCGTCTGCGTCGGCGCGAAAGATGTCGCTGTTGTTCGGCGCAAAACTCTTGAATGCGATGGTGTACTGCGGATCGCTCGGAACCGTTGAAACTTTGCGATTCAGACCCCCACCAATGTTATCCGCGATCACAGCCGCCGGGGAGGTCTGGGGCTCCTCCTGAGCAGAGGAAATCGTACTCTGCTCAGCTACAACCACCAAGGCACAGGCGAGCGACAACGAGACAATGGGAATCAACGCTGTTTTCATTATTGACCAGACTGGAAATCGGAGCGGCACGTATTTTATGTGGACAGCTCTTAATTTTGCAATCGATGATCTCACTCGTTTGCATTTATCTTGACTTTCCTTACCAAGACTCACGTCGGGTGTTACTCCGCAACCAAGAAAACAGGGCCCAACCGGATATGGATGCTCTTCCCGATGTTGGCGAAGGTTTTTTGCCAATGCTAACCAACTAGGCAATGGCTGCCTTCTTCATTTTGTCCGAATGTCGACCTGCAAGAATTGATTCATATTGCGGGGCTATGCGGTTAGGCACAGCGCTCATTTTCAGGTAGCGCCCATGGCCTTCTTGATTGTGTCATCCTGATCGAGTGCGAGTCCCGTCCCGGGATGAGCAGGAGGCGAAGGATCTATGCATTTGTTCATGAACCCGCTCGCGCCCTGATATAAGTTTTCTAACTGGGATGCGCCGGTTCTCCCGATGCCCAGATGCCCCGATACTTCCAGAACCGATAGCGCGCGATCACCCGAGCACCCGAGCACCCGATTTCTTCCTCGCCCCTCTCCAATACAGAATCAATCCGA
The DNA here is from genome assembly GCA_035475295.1 of Bryobacteraceae bacterium. Classification (GTDB taxonomy): domain Bacteria; phylum Acidobacteriota; class Terriglobia; order Bryobacterales; family Bryobacteraceae; genus Bog-105. The sequence continues at coordinate 394 of DATIMM010000052.1, read as the reverse complement.
AGCCAATGAATCCCACCGTCGAGGCAACGAGCAGTCCAACAAATTTCAACTTGTCCGGCTCTTCACCAGGAGGAACTCCAGCCAGGGCCATGGAGCCTGCCGTAATTAAAAATCCCAGCAATCCCACCAGCCAGACGCCGACTTTTCCCCCAGGCACCAGCACCGCACCTGCCGATGCCCGGTCAGCCCGGTACGACAGTTTGATGACCGCCGCGTACATGTAAAGAAAAGGAATGAAGTAGAGAATCACTGACATGGAGACCAGGAACTGGTAGGCGCCAATCACTGATTTAATTCCAAGCTGAGTCAGCACCAGAATAATTCCGGAAATTCCGGCTTGAATCAGAATGGAAATCCATGGCGTCTTCCACTTTGGGTGAATCTTGCCGAAGAA
>DATIMM010000051.1:0-18428 GCA_035475295.1 Bryobacteraceae bacterium | reverse complement strand
CTTTCAGTTGAACGCCCCCGGCTTTCAATTCGTCGAACGTGCCACTTGGATTCCGTCCATCGGCGCTCAATATCTAATCGGGATAGACGGCATTAGCCTGGCACTGATCTTATTGAGTACGCTGATTTCTTTCCTCGCTATATTGAGCTCCTGGAAATCTGTGCCCGAGCGGGCGAAGCTCTACTACGCCATGATCCTTCTGCTCGAGACCGGCGTGATTGGTGTTTTTGTTTCGCTCGACCTCTTTCTCTTCTATATTTTTTGGGATCTCGTGCTCATCCCGATGTACTTCATCATCGGGATCTTCGGCGGACCGCGCCGCTCCTACGCTGCAATTAAATTCTTCCTTTACACGCTGCTTGGCAGCCTCTTCCTGCTGCTCGGAATTCTCGCCCTGTATTTCCGATATGGGCAGGCAACCGGCACCTATACTTTCGAGCTTGCAAAGTTGACGCAGCTCTCCCTGCCGCTCCATATCGAGCAATGGATCTTTTGGGCTTTCTTCATCGGCTTTGCCGTGAAGGTACCGATGGTCCCGCTCCATACCTGGCTTCCCGATGCTCACGTAGAGGCGCCTACCGCGGGCTCGGTACTGCTCGCCAGCTTAATGCTCAAAATGGGCACCTATGGCTTTATCCGCTTTTCGCTTCCCTTGTTTCCCAAAGCCTCTGCTTCAGCAGCCGTCATGAATACGATGGGCACGCTCTCTCTCATCGCCATCATCTACGGCGCGCTCATCTGCCTTACCCAACGCGATTGGAAAAAACTCGTCGCCTACTCATCGGTTAGCCACATGGGTTTTTGTACGCTCGGGATCTTCGCGCTGAATCTGAATGGCATTACCGGCAGCGTCATTCTGCAGATCAGCCATGGCATCACCACGGGCCTGCTTTTTTTTCTTGTGGGCTTCATCTACGATCGCCGCCATACGCGCGAGATTGCCGATTTCGGAGGCTTAGCGCAAGTGATGCCCATATTCGCCACCGTCTTCGCCATTACGGCTTTCAGCTCCGCTGGCCTGCCGCTGCTCAGTGGATTCATCGGTGAATTTACGATCCTGTCCGGCGCATTCGCTGTAAGCCGCGTTTGGGCTCTGGTCGGCGTACTCGGAGTTATTCTTGCGGCCGCGTATTTGCTTTGGCTTTATCAGCGCACCATGTTCGGTCCCGTGAAGTATGACGCCAATCGCGCGCTCCGCGACCTTTCTCCGCGCGAGCGCTTTGTCGTTTTCCCGCTGATCATTCTGACGTTCGCCATCGGTATCTATCCCACTCCGCTGTTTAATCTGGTTCGGCCCGCAGCCAGCAGAATAGTCCAACAGCTGAGCGCTCCCAGGGTGTTGCAGCCATGACCGCCCGTGATTACCTCGCACTTCTTCCCCCGCTCCTGATGGCCATCTTCGGGTGCGCCACGCTGTTGGTCGATTTCGTCACGCGCCACAAACGATCGCTGGTCCTACTCAACGTTTTCGGACTTGTTCTGATGGCTTATGCGTATGTTCGCCAGTGGCAAACCCTATCCGCTCACGGCCCCTTTACAGCCCTCCAGGGCGCCGTCACCGTCGATAGTTTGGCGATTTTCACCAACTCAGTCATCTGGCTCGCGACGGCGGGGCTTTTGGGGATCTCCTATCGCTATCTCGAGTTTGTAGAGGAGCATCGCGGGGAATACTACGCGGTCGCCCTCTTCGCCCAATGCGGCATGTATTTCATGACTGCCTCTGTGGATCTGGTCGCACTCTTCATAGGTCTCGAGCTGACTGCAATCAGCTTCTATATTCTGGTCGGCTTTACCCGCCGCGACCGCCAGGCCAACGAGGCAGCTCTTAAATATTTGCTCCTCGGGGCGCTTTCCTCGGCCTTCGTCGTTTACGGATTTTCACTCCTGTACGGCATCGCGGGCTCAACGGCTCTTTCCACCATCTCTCTCGCTGTCCGTCAACGGGGAGCCTTCGATCCATTCGTGCTTCTTGGCATTCTCACCGCCACTGTTGGACTTCTCTTCAAGATCTCCGCTGTCCCATTCCACACCTGGGCCCCGGACGCTTATGAAGGCGCGCCGACTCCCGTTACCGCCTACCTGTCCGTAGCCTCCAAAGTCGCCGCCTTCGCGGTACTCATTCGAATCTTATGGCTCGATCTGCCCTTTGCCCGGCCCGTTTGGGAACCTGTCCTCGCTGCCGCCGCGATACTCAGTCTCACAATCGGCAGCATTGCCGCCCTCACGCAGGATCGCCTGAAGCGTCTCTTTGCCTACAGCTCGATTGCCCATGCCGGTTACATTCTGCTGGGCTTCGTTGCCGGAACCCCGCTGGCCCTTCGTGGCGTTTATGTCTACCTGCTCATCTACGCGGTGATGAACTTTGGCGCCTTTGCAGTGCTCGCATCGTTACGCCGCCACGGCATCTTCGGCGACAACCTTTCTGATCTGCGCGGCCTGTCACAAAGCCATCCCACCCACGCGGCTCTCTTTGTCGTGCTTCTGCTTTCGCTGGCGGGCATGCCGCCTACCGCGGGATTCATCGCCAAGTACTTCATCTTCGCCGCGCTGATAGAAACCGGCCATATCGCCCTTGCCGTAATTGCCGCCGTATACGCGGCCATCAGTCTTTACATTTATTTCCGGCTTGTCCGCGAAATGTACTTGTCGCGTGCAGAAACCCGGGAACCCATCGCCGCCAGTCTGGGCGTCCGTCTTTCCCTGGCTCTCGCCACCGCCATTACCGTGTTGCTCGGAGTCTTTCCGGAGCCCCTTCTGCATCTCCTCGCTGGAGGCTCCCGATGAATGGAATGCTGGCTAACAGCTGGCTCCCCCACGTCTTTATCGCGCTCGTCATCTTCGCGATCCTGCCTCTTGCTGTCGGCTACCTCGTATTACTAGAGCGAAAGGTTCTGGCTGACCTCCAGGCACGGCTTGGGCCCATGCGAGTTGGCCCTCATGGCCTGTTGCAACCCTTGGCCGACGCCGTAAAGCTGTTACTGAAAGAAGACATTCTGCCGAGCCATGCAGACCGCCCTCTGTTCATCGTCGCCCCGCTGATCTCCTTCGTCGCCGCGCTCCTGGGCTTTGTTGTTCTTCCCTTCAGCGCTGGCATCTTTGTCGCCGACCTAAATATCGGAATTCTTCTGATCTCGGCCGTGTCCGCGCTGGGAATCCTCGGAATTATTCTTGGGGGCTGGTCTTCCAACACCCACTACTCTTTGCTCGGGGCACTTAGGAGCGCCGCCCAGTTGGTCAGTTATGAAGTGGCCCTCGGCCTCGGCCTGCTCACCGGTATTACCGTCGCTGGAAGCCTCAGCTTGAATACCGTTGTCGCCCAGCAGCTGGCGCAGCACCGATGGTTTCTCTTCTCCAACTACGGCGCCATGATCCTTCCCTTTCTCGTCTTCATGATCGCGGCCGTCGCTGAAACCAATCGCATTCCTTTCGATCTTCCCGAAGCCGAATCCGAACTCGTCGCCGGTTATCACACCGAGTTCAGCGGCTTCCGCTGGTCGCTCTATATGCTTGCCGAATGGGGCAATATCCTCGTGGTGTGTTCTGTCGCGGTCACGCTGTTTCTCGGCGGCTGGCTCCGTCCATTTGCCAATGTGCGTTGGCTCGAACTGCCATTAAACGCCGCTCTGCCTTTGCTCACATTCATTGGCATCGGTGCCTACTGCGCGGCCCGTTCCCGCCGCATGTTTTATCGTTTTGAAGCCGTCATCATGCTGGTGCTGGCCGCCGTGTTTTGCGTGGCCGGGCTGTTGTACCTGATCCCCCCCATCCGCCCCCAGCTCGCTGGGCTTTACTGGTTCTTTATCAAACTGGGCGTGCTCGTATACATACTCATCTGGGTTCGCGCCACTTTGCCCCGGGTTCGGTACGACCAGCTCATGTCTTTCGGTTGGCGCTATCTCATCCCCGCCGGCCTGGGTGCGCTCGCTCTAAATGCGATACTCGGGCTTTTGTAAACGTCTGCCTCAGCGCCCTCAATACCTGGCCATACGGATCTCAGGGCCGGCTTGGAAACCGACATTCCATAGCGGTACCGCTGCTTTGTTTACTTCATACGTGATTCTTTTGGCTATCTTAGTCACGAAAGTTAGTAGCTTTGCCCCGCCGGAAGTAAAGCACTTACTAGACCTACAGAGTTACAAAGTTAGCCACGGACTTCATAGCCCGGTCGCTTTGCGCGGCGGGAGATAATCGGACGGTAGGTGCAGTGGGAGACACGGTTATCTTTGAAGTACGAGGCGTTGAACTCCTTCCTGGATTTACAACCACCTGATGCAGTTACACCATATGCCCCAGACGAGTACCCATAGCGAGCGATTGCAACTGGCTGGTTCCAGCTCGAAGCGCGGGTCAACGAGAGCTTGGACGCTCCGCCTGCTCGCGATCTCGTCAGTCATCTTCTTAGCTCTCTTTCTCCGCCGCCCAGACGCATTGACCAACTCTCAATTCTGGGCGGAAGATGCATTGGTCTTTTTCACCCAACAAATCACTCTCGGGTTTTCTAAAGCTATTTTTCACCCCTATGCCGGGTACCTCCATGTGATTCCGCGACTAATAGCATTTCTGGTATCTTCCCTCCCGGCAAAGTGGATTCCGTTTGCCTACAGCTTTCTTACGCTTGTAATTTCATCTCTCTGCTGTGCTGCCTTTGCAGGTCCTTGGTGTCGCAGCCTCCTGCGATCCGACGGTCTGCGTGCCACCTGCTGCCTGATCGTCGCGACTGGGCTGCAGTTCGGCAAGGAACTCATTGGCGTGGTGGCCAACCTACAGTGGTTTCTGGCAATCGGCGCGGCTGCGCTCATCTTTCGCGATAAACAAACTCGGGAGCCGGCATGGCTGTCAATTACACTTGCCGTGCTCGGCGTGCTGATTGGCCTGACTGCCCCGTTGACCTTCGTCTTTGCGCCGTTTCTTCTGGCACAATCTCTGACCAATCGCGGCCTGAAGCGGCTTGCACCGGTTTTAATGCTTGCTGCGCTCATCCTTCAACTGTTCATCGCACACACAACTTCTCATGTAGACAGGTCAGTGCACTTCAACCTAGGGCAAGTGTTCGTGACGACAGTGGTCGCTATCATCTCGCGACCGGTCACGGCCTCCCTGTTGGGTCATTCTTATCTCGGCCACAACTCCGATGTGGGCCTCGTCGCGTGGTGGACTTTCGCCCTCATCGTAGTCTCCGTTTGGCTTACAGGATTGGGTATTTCGGTTCACGGGCAACGTCGCCGCGTATTATGGGGAGCTTGCTATGTAGGCGTGGTCGCAACACTCATTCCTGTTCTCACTCGGAACTTTATCGGCATGTTCGGCTCAGTTTATGGCCTCAAATACACCACAGGAGAGCGCTACTTTGTCCTGTCTGCCGCCGTCTTCGTCTTTCTGGTTGCGTTCACGATTGATTGCTGGTGTGCGAAAGCGCCCGAGCGTCTAAAAGCAGGAATACTTCTCACGGTCTTTCTGCTCGGGATCATCAACAATTTTCGCGTCCCCAGATACAAGAACTTTCACTGGGACTCGTATGCACCTCAGGTAGAGCAGTGGAGGGATGCTATGCGCAACGGCAAACCTGCGCATCAGGTCGTTATCCCCATAAACCCGGATGGTTGGCAGCTAACCTTACCAGGAGAAAATGGCTCCTTACCGGTGCGCTGAGAGCAATCTATCTCCGCGCTCACCTTAAGCGAAACAAATTATTTCACATAAGCTCTTATAAGTGGAAGTTACTCAGGATCCCCCATGTTACGCCACTTATTGCCAGTTTCTCTTCTCGCCGTTACTTTGGTATTCGGTCAGCAGTCTCCTTCGTCGGATACGAAAAACACACAGCACCTTGTTAAGGAAGTCCACCACGAGCTCGTAATGCTCCCTTATTACGGAGTGTTCGATAACCTCGCTTTCAAAGTGGAAGGCGCTACGGTGACATTACTAGGTCAAGTAACCCGACCCACTTTGAAGTCGGATGCCGGAAATGTGGTCAAGAACATCGAGGGCGTGGAAAAGGTGATCAACAATATCGAAGTACTCCCGCTCTCGCCGAACGACGACCGTATTCGGATGGCGGAGTACCGCGCCATTTATGGCCGGCCAGGCCTTGACCAGTATGCCTTGCGCGCTGTTCCCACCATTCACATCATCGTAAAGAACGGGCACGTCACACTGGTCGGCGCGGTAATGAACAAAGGCGACAAGGACCGGGCCGGCATCATCGCCAACAGTGTCCCAGGAGTCTTCGGTGTCACGAACGATTTAGTAGTCGGCTAGCGCGTAGCCGTCGCGGATACCGGTTCCCGAAATCCCGCTGCAGCCGAGATCGTTACCCAACGATGCGCCGTGATGTCTTCCAAAGCTTCGCGCTGCCATTCATATTCGGGATGTGCTTTCAGGAACTCCGCTGCCCGAAACTCTAGTCCGCATGGATGGCCCCATCCTGCCGCGAAAGATAACCTCGCGGCCATGGCGCTGTCCGTCACTTTCGCTTCGGCAGCTCCCGCCGGTCCATAAGGGTCTTCCCACCCCTTCAACCCACGGCTGGACTTATCGATATGCCCACAGATGGTCCGCTCGTTGGGGTCGATCTCTTTCGTCAAAGCGTCGTAGTGGTCCGTCTCGAATCTCTTCCCCGCTTCCACGTCAATGCGGCCTTTGTTGTTTGCCATCAGTTCATCCCAGCGCCGGTGGCGCACCTGGTTCGGCGTGTTCGGATCGTCGGCAGGGAAGTTGGTCTCTTCCGTAATCAGTTTCGGATTGATAGGAAAGTTGGCACCCACAAAGTAGCCGTCTCTCGTGCGCTCCAACGTGACGTTCTTTAGTCCCAACTCCAGCCGGGCGATCTCGTTTGTCTTCCGGTCTCCGACCAGCCACGTATTCGCATAGCCGCCGTTGTTGCCCAGCTTCATCAGGGCGGCAAACTCGTCAATGGAACCCGCGTGCTGCATCGCTCTTCGGGCCCGCGCAAACTCTGGCACGCCTTTCGCATCGAACCCGTGAAAGCTCGCGATCGTCGTCTCCGTGATCATCATGCCCGCGTCATTGATGCCGAAGTCATCACCGCTATGAATCAGTCCCGGCATTCCATCCATAATGAAGTGGTGTCCGGATTCCGGCGCAATGTCGAAGATGATTTTCCAGCGGCTTCCGGTCAGATAGTCGGTCCAGTTGTTGTGACCCATTACAATGCGCCCGTCTTTCGTATACCGGCCTGTGGCTACGAACGCGCTGCAATGCTCCGGAACGCCCTTTGCCTCTCGCCCTGCCGCTTCGCCGTAATAGTACGGGAACTCCATGAACCCGTTCATCGCAACCAGATCCAGATAGTCCACCGTTGAACCCTGCGCCCGTAGGCCTTCCGCTATGCCCCGCAACTCCGCCCGGTACTCTTCGGGAATCTGTGGCCCGAAGATGCGCGCCGCTACGGTTCTCAGCTCGCTCCAATCGTGGTGTACCTCATGCGTGGTGCTCAACGAAATCGCCCGCTTGGCGTCTTCGATCTCCGGCGTGAGCAGGTATCCGTGTTGAAAACCGATAGCCGAGGGACTTCCTTGCAGATGCACAAAAATCCACCCGCTCTCAGGTGCTTTCCGGAAAGCCCCAACCATGCGGGAATTGACAGCACCCTTAACCCGCGAAGCGACGGCGAGGTTCACCAGCAAACCGAACAAGAGGAGACAGCAAGAAACGCCGGAAAGCAAACGACGGTAGCGCATGCAGTCTCGATTAGACCACGCTTTTAGCGCCTCTGCAGCACTGCGCGAATAAGCCACGGGCAGACCCGCAGCAAGAATATAAGCGCTCGGAGTTTCGCACTTGGGGAAAGCTTCTCGGCCTCTTCGTAGTGCGAGATGGAACTGCGCCAATCGCGTTTCTTTAGGGCAGCTCGCCCCTCGAGTGTCGCAATCTCAATCTGGATTTTCCGCCGGTGCTCGTCAAGAGCCCCTCGCTCTTCCGGCGATAAAGGAAGCGTGTCCTGTGTCTTTTGCAGCGATTCCAGGATGCGTTCGTTCATCCAAACCAGGTTCGATGTCGCGCTGTCGTCCCGCTTGCGATACTTCATCAATGGCGTCGCCTGCCAGCCGATGCGCCCGCCCAGATGCAGGATCCTTAGCCACAGATTGTAATCTTCCGAACCGTGCAGTGACGTGTCGAACATACCTGCGCGAACGACCAGATCACGTCGCACCAGGGCGCAATATCCAATCGGGCATTCGCCAGCCAGTGCCCTTAACAGCGTAATCTCGCCTTCAATCGGCGAAAACTCCATGGTGGTCCGTCCTGCCAGATGTGTGTCGCCAAAGATCAACCCATTCGTAAACACCATGTCGAATGTAGGGTTGTTACGCAAAAAGGTCTGCTGTGACTCCAGGTACCCGGGAAGCCACTCGTCGTCGGCATCCAGGAACGCCAGCCATTCGCCTCGAGCCGCAAGAATGCCTGTGTTGCGCGCGCTCGAAACGCCGCCATTATCTTGCTTGATGTAGACGATGCGATCGCGGTACGGTGCCAGCGCCCGCTCTAAATCCTCGGTATCCGGGCTGCCGTCATTTACAACGATGATCTCCACGCTGGCGGGCGCTTGCGTCACAATCGACTTCACTGCGTCGCCAATAAAGGCGGCCACGCGATAGGCCGGAATGACGACACTTACCTCCGGCCGGATCTCTTCTGTTTGGGGATTACTCATCTCCGCTGTCGGAAATCTTTAGCTCTGTTCTAGGCCGCGCCCCTGCCATTTGCGATCCACTTTTGGACCACCGAGACCAGGTGCTCCGCCTGAAAAGGCTTCGACAGATAATCGTCCATGCCCGCCTGCAAACAGCGTTCGCGCTCTCCGGCCAGTGCATTTGCCGTGACCGCAATAATGACCGGCTGCGGCTTTTCCATCTGACGTATCTGTCTACTCGCCTCGAATCCATCCATCGTGGGCATCTGGCAATCCATCAGGATCAAGTCGTAAGGATGAGCCCGATGCGCCTCCACGGCCGCGCTCCCATCGGCTGCCAAATCCACGCTGAAACCTGCGCGCTGCAGGATCAGCTTGCCCACACGCTGATTGATAGGATTGTCTTCCGCCATCAGTATACGTGGCGGCTCCTCATGTGAGCCCCGTCCGGACGCTTGTTCGTCCACCTCTGGGTCTGTTCCTGCTAGCGTTGGCCTTTGGTCGGAAAATGTCAATGCCATGGGAAACGAACCCGAGCCGATCTGGTGTAAGCCACTACTTTTCTACGAAAGCGAGGCTCGGCGACTTGTCTAACGATAGCATCAAAAGAAGCTGAATGTAAGTTAATTGGAAGTCAATGCAGCTCAAAGGCGCTTAATTGTAAACTCCATTACCGATTAATTTCGTTTGGAAATCGCCTCGTCGCGCTCCACTTTTCCGTCGCGTATATGAATCACCCGATGGGCGTGCATCGCAATATCCGCCTCGTGCGTCACCAGCACAATTGTATTTCCTTCACTGTGCAGGCGTTCGAACAACGCCATAATTTCCACGCCTGTAGTCGAGTCCAGCGCGCCGGTCGGTTCGTCCGCAAGCAAAATGGACGGCTTGTTCACCAGTGCCCGGGCAATGGCTACGCGCTGTCTTTGGCCGCCCGAAAGCTCGTTAGGTTTATGGTCCATGCGCTTCTGCAGATCCACTGCTTTTAGCGCCTCCCGGGCCCGTTCTATCCGCTCGTGCGCCGAGACTCCAGCATAAATCAACGGTAATTCTACATTGTGCAGCGCGGAGGCTCTGGCCAGCAAATTAAATGTCTGGAAGACAAATCCGATCTCTTTATTACGAATTCGAGCCAACTCGTCATCTTCCATCTCGCTCGCCAGCTTCCCATTCAGGTAATACAGCCCTTTCGACGGAGTGTCCAGGCAGCCAATCAGGTTCATCAGTGTCGACTTACCGGAACCGGATGGCCCCATGATCGCCACGTACTCGCCCCGCTTGATCTCGACATCAACGCCCGAAACCGCGTGGATCTCCTGATCGCCCATCACATACGACTTCCACAGATCGTATGTGCGAATGACAATCCCCTGGCGTCTAAGCTCTTCACCGCGCTCCAGCCGCTGCTCAGCGCTCAACTCATGCTCTGCTACTGCTGTTCCTGGCATATTTCCCGCTCACTTGCTTGTGCTTCTGACCTTAGGCTGCACGCTGCGCTCCTCCGGGGTTATTGTTCACTTTCACCTTCGCCTCGTTACGCAGCGTACGAATTGCTTGGTAATTTCCCGTCACGATTTGATCGCCCGCCTGCAAGCCATGCAAAATCTCTATATTCGTTGCGCCCGTGATCCCCGTATCCACCTTCTGAAAGACGGCTTTTCCGCCTCTCACCAGGAACACGCCCTGCAACTCCTCATTCGCGGCCTTCTGCGCCGCCTCGTTCTGGGCTTGGGCGCCGGGCTTCCCTGTTTGCAGCTGCTTGCGCTGCCGCATCGTGAGCGCCTGAATCGGGATCGCCAGCACGTTCTGTCGCGTGGCAGTCGTAATCTTGGCCGTGCACGACAACCCGGGCCGCACCAGGCTCTCCGGAATCTCCAGCGCGATCGTGACCTTGAAGTCCTTTGCCTCTTGGCTGGAGGTCTGGCTCTGCGACGCTGCTACACCGGAAGAGCGGATGATCGCCGTGTCCCCGATCTCTATGACATGCCCTTTGAAGGTGCGATTCGGAATGGCGTCGATCGTTACATCCGCCGGCTCGCCCACCTTCACGCTCACGATGTCGGTCTCGTCCACATTCACCTCGGCCGTGATGATCGACATATCCGCGATCGTCATGATCGTCGACGAGGCCGAATTCTGAATGCCGGGCACCACCGTTTCGCCAACCCGCACCGGCAGATTCGTTACTACACCGTCTAGCGGAGCGATCGCCTCATATTCATTCAGGATATCGCTGGAACGCGCCACCATTGCACGGCTCTGCGCAATACCGATCTGAGACGCGTTCAGCTGGGCAGCGGCCTGCGCTCTTTGGGCTCTCGCCTGGGACACTTTGCTTGCCGAACTTTGCAATACTGCCTGCGCTAAATCGTGGGCCGCCTTTTTCGCCTCGTAGTCCTGACTGGAAATCAACTTGGCGTTGTACAGATCTTGCGCGCGCTTCAGATCCACTTTCTTCTGCTCCAGATCCGCGCGGTCATGATCCACCGTTGCTTGAGCCACCGCAATACTGTCGTCCGCCGCTTTCAACGAGGCCTCGCTCGCCGCTGAGTTCGCAAGCGCCGAGTTCAATGCAGCTTTCTGTGCAGTCAGATCTGCGCTCGGCTGTATCGCCTTCAGTTTCGCGAGCAGCTGCCCTTTCCTGACATGCTCTCCTTCTTTGACGTAAATTGCCGTGATCGGTGCCGGCCCCTGCGCGTTTGTACCGATGTTGATGTAGTTCCGTGGCTTTACCTCGCCCGAGGCTGTCACAATCGACGCCAAATCCATGCGCGTCACCTTGCCCGTTTCCACGGTCACCAGGCCTCGCTGGCTGATCTTGATGCTTGCCAGCACCGCGCCCGCTGCCACGACCAGCAGCACCAGCAGTATCGCAATCTTCCACTTACGCTTCATTTAGTTAGTCAGAACACTCCCCGCCCACTTGCAGACGGAATCGTTACCGCAAATGTTCCGATTATCTCCTATGTTTCGCGTAAGAAGACTACTTGGTCTATCGCATGGTCCAGCTACTAAATAATCTCAAATATTCTCGTCGAGTAATTTACAAGATTTAATCTACGCGGTCCTTCACACGTAAACCCGCTTCACCCGCGCATGAATTCCGCATAATACGCTGTACGAAATGGTGCCGGCCAGTTTGGCAATCTGCTGAGCGTCGATGCTCACGTTGCCCTCTTTTCCTAGCAGCGTCACAGCTTCGCCCACTCGCGTCTCGGGCACCTGTGTCACGTCGATCGTCGTCAGGTCCATCGACACTGCACCTAGCATGGGTGCCAGCTTGCCTTTCACAATAACGTTTCCGCGGTTCGACAGCCGGTGCGGGATTCCATCCGCGTAACCAGCCGCCAGAACGGCAATGCGCATCGGCTTCGGAGCCCGAAACATTCCGCCATAGCCAATCAATGCTCCCTCCGGAACATCTTTTACGGCCAGCACCGTCGCCCGCCACGTCAAAGCCGGCTTCACCTGCAAGATCTTGGGAGGTGCCGATCCCCTCGCCGGGGACACGTATCCATACGTCGCATGGCCGGGCCGAACCATTCCGCGCCAGGCTGCCGTTCGTCCGTAGGCGGCTGGAATCGTGCTCGATAGATGCACCAGCTTCGGATGGATTCCTGCACGCCCCAGGCCCTCCACCACGCGATCAAACACCAGTATCTGTTCTTCGGTCTGGCGAGCCTGATAATTTCCCGCCGACGCGAAGTGCGTCATCAATCCTTCCAGTTCCACATGCTTTGCCGCCAGGATCGCCTCACCGATTTCCACTGCGTCCTCACGCGCCCCCAGACGTCCCATGCCCGAATCGACCTTCAGATGGTAGGCGATCTTCTGCTCTTTTGCCGAAGCCAGCCGGTCCAGTTCCGCTATATCGGCGAGCGAGTGAATCACAGGCGTCAAGTTATAGGCCAGCATCGCCTCACGCGTAAATGGCAAAAAGTCCGCCATCACTAGAATCCGCGCTCCGATACCGGCATCACGCAACGCGACGCCCTCTTCGGTATTGCTCACCGCCAGCCAGCGCGCACCCTGCTCTTCCAAGACCCGCGATACCTCAATCGCTCCATGCCGGTAGGCGTCTGCCTTCACTACCGGCATCACTTCTACGCTGTTGCCTACGGCTGCTCGTATCGCCTGGAAATTGGCGGCAATCTGCGCCCGCGAAACCTCTACCCACGACCGGTAAGGCAACGCCTGAATGCTTCGTTCCGTATCTGTCAACTCGATCATTGTCTCGCCATTCGCCGGAACAGCGCCTCGTACGCGTCCGTCACTGCATTCCAGCTATAGCGCTCCTCAACGCGCTGCATCGCACGCCTTCCCCAACGCGCTCTCTCCTCGTCGGACGCGTCCACGGCCCACTGCAGCTTGTCCGCAAGGTTCTGCGCGTCGAACTCCACAGCGGCACCCGAGGCCACCTCCGCGCTTTCCGGTGTCCTCAAATATAAGACCAGCGCCCCGCGTCCCATCGCCTCAATCAAGGCTGGATGAGTGCCCCCTACTTCGGTGGCCTGCACATAAGCCCAGCAATGCGACTGCAGCTGATGGTACCCGTTCCCGTAAATCGCTCCCGGCATAACCACCCGCGCGTCCCTCGTATCTTTCACTCGCCGTATATAGTCGGCCGCATAAGGAGCATCCCCCACCAGCACCAGTTTCTTATCGGTTCGTACGCGCTCAAATGCCTCCCGCACCATCAGTGCGTTATTCTCCGGCTCCATGCGGCTCACGTATAAGACGTACCGGCCAGGCTCCAGGCCAAGCTGATCCAGGATGTCCGTTCCCGCCACCGTTCCTAGCTCAGCCCCATACGAAATGAAAACAGAATCCTTTCCGTAACGCTGTAGGTAATATTCGCGGATCTGCTCCGCATCCGTTACCACTACCGTTGGACACCATGTTGCCAGCCACTCTGAAATCAAATACCAGAGCTTCGCCACCTGATTCCATTTCTTCCGATGCCGCTCCAGTCCGTCCACGTTCAGCGCCGTGGGCATTTGCAAAATGCGTGGCAATACGGTGAATACTGCGTTCGCCGCATTGCAGTACAGCACGGCGTCGTACCGGTGAAACAGCAGGTGAAAGGTCGAGAGCGCCGTATGCGCTATCGTGTCGAAGTATTTATGCTTGATCGTCGGCAAATAGCAGAGCCGTATGCCGCGATACCGTGCAGCCGCCGGTCGCTCCCGGCAATACACCGTTACGGCGTGACCCCGCTCGGCCAGCCTCGTCGATAACTCTTCGGCAAACGTTTCAAATCCCCCGTAGTTCGCAGGAATTCCGCGCGTGCCAAGCAACGCAATTCGCATTCGTCAGGACCCCTAGGGCTGCTCGGAGCGAGTCTGTTCCATCAGCCGTATCGGTCAGAACAATCAGGCAGGAAGACTCTTCGGCTTGTCTGAGAACCAGGCGGCGATGTACTCGTCGCTCACTCGCCTTCGTTGCATAATCGCACGCCGCTTGGCCAGCATCTTCGACAGGTTTCGAAGAACAAGGGGGAACGCCCGCAGTGACGTCCATTCCCTCAATACACACGCCGCGATAATCACAACGTCCCGCGCCGTCATGGCCACCCAATGGCGCCGGTACAAGTCGCCCGTTGCGTTTTTGATCCGCAAATACCAGCGGTTCTTAACCGAGTGCATATTGACCGCCGCCGCCACCCCCCGCCTGTTGGACGGCAGCACGCTCCGCACGTGATACCCCACCGCCGAAGGCTCATACAGGCATTTCCAGCCCAACAACTGCGCGCGCCAGGCTACGTCCGCATCCTCCCGGTACACGAAAAAGTCTTCATCGAAAAACTCGCCGCCGATGGAAATATCCGTAATCATCTCGCGGCGGTACAGCGCCGCTGCGCCGGTCGCGCCAAACACATACTCAGGAGCGTCATATTGCCCCGTGTCCGGTTCTTTGCTGCCTCGGTCAAAGTGCCGCATCGCCGGCGTGAAATAGATGCCCGTCGAATCCAGCACAGGCCGTGCCGGTGCGCGTAGATCCGGCTCCATCGCCAGGAGCTTTCCGCACACCGTTCCGATGCCCCGGTCGGTTTCTCCTGCTTTCCTAAGCCGGGCCAGGAAGTCGGGAGGGAGCCGCACGTCAGGATTCAACACTAACACCCACTGCGCGGTGGTGGATGCAATCGCCTGGTTGTGCCCGCCCGCAAAGCCCCGGTTTTCCCGGTTGTAAATCACCCCAATCCGGCTCTCGAATTCCTGCAGAATCGCGCGGGTCTCGTCGCCCGAGGCATTGTCTACCACCACCACTTCGTCCGGAGCGGGCACCTGCTCCAAAACGCATTCTAGGCACTGTCGAATGAATCGGGCGCTGTTGTACGTGACAATCGTCACGGCGACCCCGCCAGTCCGCTCCAACGCCTTCTATCCCCGCACCAGATGAAAATACAGTCGCCAGTATGGGTCGAATCCAATCTGCTTCTGCAGCCGTCGGATCTCGCCCTCGCTCCGGGCGAAAGCCTCTTCCACCGCTTCCACCTTTTGGGTAGGACGTCCCCCTGTTAAGAGCTGGGCATCGTTTCTTATTTCACGCCATTGCCGCAGCCCTTGCCACTTCCCACGCAGCGCCGTCAGGAAATGTCCATGCCGGCCCGCTGCTATGACGGCGAGTATCTGTCCCACCAGAATCGGCCAGGCAAATTTCCGTAGCGTCTCTCGCGGATAATATTTGGCTAGTAACAGCACCTGATTTCTCGCACTCAGAAACATCACGCGATAGTCATTTTTTCCGAACGTGGTCTTGCTCATATGCAGCGCCACAGCCGCCGGATCGTAGATGCCCTCCACCCCAGCGAGCATGCACCGTATGCCAAAGTCGACGTCTTCGTAGTAGGACTCGAACCGTTCCTCCAGCAAGCCAATCTGCTCGAAGAGCTCCCGGCGGAACAATGCCGCCGTCATGGGGGCAAAGGCAATGCGCCGCCGCGTAGACCACACTGTTCCATCGGGCCGCCCGTATCCGCAGCGCCACGCGTACGCAGCCCGCGAAACCAGGTCCCAGCTGCCGTCCACCACGCCCATTCCATCGGGCCGCAGCAGTTTGCCGGCCGCAAATAGCGCATTCTCCTGCTCCGCGCTATGCAGTAGCCGCTCCAGCCACTCCGGGTCCAGCACCACATCATTGTTTACGATCAGCAGCCAATCCCCTTTCGCTTGCCGGATTCCTTCGTTCACCGCGACGGCGAAACCGCGGTTCTCGGGAAACACAATGGAATCGACAGGGAAATTTCTGGTAACCAGTGAGGTCGCGTCTGAACTGCCGTTATCCACGACAATCACCTGCTCCGGCGGCCTCGTCTGCCGCGCCAGATTCGTCAAAATGGCCTGGAGCAGATCGGCGCGATTCCACGTGGGAATAATTGCCGAAACCGTCGCCATCTACTTACTCTCTACTGTAACGCCGAACGTAGGGCGCCCTTTCGCAATCGCTCTGCTTCCCGCCTGTACGTAGCAGCTAAACGTACGGTTAGTGCTCTTGAATCCTTGTCCCGCTCCACCATCTCTCGCGCCCTCCGCGCCAGCTCTCGCGCATAACTGTCGTCACTCAACAGCCGCACCACAGCAGCGGCAAACTCCTCGGCCGTATCCGCGATCTCACAAATCCCTGTTTGCTTTGTCGCCAGCCCCTCGGCACCGATGGCGGTCGAGACCACCGGTATACCGGAAGCAAACGCCTCGAGCAGCTTGACGCGAACGCCCGATCCAGCGAGTACCGGGCATAGGAAAACTTTACATTGTGTCAACGGCTCGCGGACATCCTCCACGAAGCCCGCCATTCGAATATTGGGATGGTCGTTCAGGTGCCGCATGGAAACCGGAGCCTCGGCGCCCACAATCACCAAAGTGACGGCCGGCCGGCGTTCAACGACCAGCGGCAGCACCTCAGTGGTAAACCAGTTGATAGCCTCCAGGTTCGGGGCATGCCGGAAGCTGCCCACAAATAAAATGGTGTCCGGCTCGCGGGCGTCCGCGACAAAGGGATATCGGGCGGTATCAATGGCGGCCCGCTGGTCAGCATCAATCCGGTCCTTCAACTCCGGCTCAAATCCGACCAGGTAGTCCGCGTTCTCCCGGCTGCAAACTTGTACCCGCGTGAATCCCTTCACCATGCCCAACTCGTAGCGCAGCATCCGGGCGTACTCCAGCAACCCCACTGGTTTCTTTCCCGCAGTCTCCATTCCCCGCCACAGCGACTGGAAAAAGATATCATGCTCAAACAGAAAACACGGGATGTGCCGGAAGTCCCCCCGGTACTGTCCCAGGATGGTGTAGTCCAGCTGAACCACGTCGATCCGGTGCAGATACATCGTCCGATGGATCGCCCACTCGAAGTCGCGGTCCCAAAACTCACGCACGGCATGGGGAATCATCGTGGAAGGATTTCGGGGCGGCTTGCGATGGCGCAATAGAAAGTGGGTCGAGGCGCAAATCTGGTTCAAAGGACCCTGCGCCTCGCGCTGAGTTTCAGTATCAATAAAACCTACGAAATGGATGTCTGCTACGGGTGCAAGGCCCTCCAGGGTCTGCTTCATGAAGACGGCCCCACCGTGAACGGGGGGCTCGATCGGATACGGTGCGGCAAATAATACCCTTAACCGATCCGGAACGCGCATCACTAGCGTTTGAAAGCGATCCCGGTAGTATCCACCCTTCTGCCGGCGGAAAGCCTCGCCGTCCGGGACGGCCGTTAAGCTGTGAGCTTGCCATCGCGCTTTAACGGTCTCGCCCAGCCGCAGGCAAGCTCGCCAAAGTCCCCTCCGGTGTATCAGGGTTTGCAGCAGATTCGGGAGCAGCATCCGCCAGTCATGAATATTCTTCCAGCAGTAGAGAATCACGTTACGCCGGAGAACCCCTTCGATAAACTCCGGCGAAAAGCGCTTCCCGATAGTGCCCCGGTGCTCGTGAACGACAATGCTGTTGGGCTGATAAAGCAGCTTCCAGCCTCGCTTCCAGGCCCTGTGTCCGAGGTCCGTGTCTTCGTAGTAAAAGGGCCGGAGCAGCTCATCGAATCCGCCGAGCTCCAGAAACTTCCGGCGGTCGAACGCGCTCGACCCGCCTCCCGGATAGGCGCACGGATAAGGCACTTGCAGGGCCTCGTCGGCCCGGTGACTCACACGCAGTTGTCCGCGCTCCCACCAGGTTTCCGTTAACCCGGTCTCCTCGCGGCGCCGCGATGAATCCCCAAAGAAGATCTGGCAGGAAACCGAAAACAGGAGTGGGTCTGAAAAGGGTTCGAGCAGAGGAGCGAGAAACCCCGGCTCCACCCGCATATCGTTGTTAAGCAGGACTACAATATCGTTCTTGGCCGCCTGAAACCCCAGGTTCGATCCGCCTCCGAACCCACGGTTCTCTTCCAGTGCCAGCACTCGGACCTCCGGGAAAGCCTCACGCAGAAACTCTGCGCTCCCGTCCGTGGAAGCATTGTCTACCACCAGCACTTCACTGTCGGGGTGGCCTGCCAGGGCGGCGATCACGGAAGGTAAGAACTTCTTCAGGAGGTCACGCCCGTTCCAGGTGGGAATAACGATGCTCGCAGCATTATTCCTGGGCGCCGTTTCCGGGACGAGGCGCTTCCTTCCCCACAGGCGAAAGCAGAGATCCTCAATCGCAAATGTCACGCCGGCCACTACGACAGGGCCTGCAAAAAGGATAAAGAAAATCGCCAGGAAAGCGGCTACGGCCGTCCAGACACTCATGCCGGGTCGTCAGGAAGCTTCGGGCCGACGTTCAGGGCTTCTCCCAGCTTGAACCAGCGGGAG